>CAZALJ010000234.1:0-4131 GCA_964485715.1 uncultured archaeon | reverse complement strand
ATATTCAGCTCGCATTATGTCTGTACGCATATTTGGTTAGTTCGATATTCTTACTACCTTTTATGAAACTGTAAAAGCTCGAAGAGAATCATACCAGGATCCAAATCATCTCCAATAGCTGCCAACACGTTGTTAGTATCCATTCGTAGCGCAACAAGATATCGATTAGCTCGTCCTTCTTTTGCAACGATCCCCCTATCGTTTCGTAAAATCATTTCATAGATCTCATTATTAGAGAGGCGAATTGGCATAGGAGGCATGTCAGACTGAAGAACGACCAGCAGATTGGAATTGGTAAGGGCATCCCCAAGAGATTCATCACCTATCCTCCCAATTACTCCCTCTTTTATCTCGAAATGGATGAGTACTTTTAGTTGAAGCTGTTTTTGGATATGGTTCAAAGGGTATGATGATTTTTGTGGCATATTGATCCTTAGTAAAAGAGTTGAAAAGATTGTAAAAAATGTTTTATTAATCAGATAAGATTATTTTGTGTTCAACTTAAACTTCAATAAAAACCCCATTCTTTAAACAAGGAAAATGAGGACAGGTATTTTTGACAACTCTGACGCCATTTCAACGATTTGAGCTTGCTTTAATTCCAATTTCTTTTTTGTTCAGCCAAATTTTAGTACTATTATTTGGTTTAAATATAATTGGAAGTGAAACGTGGATTATTATGGGGTTTCCTGTTCTATTGGGTTCAGCAATCAGTATAGTTATCGGATATTTTTTGAACCAAAGAAAGATGATTCAGGAGGTTAAGCAGCTAGAATCGTTATTACGATTATTGGTTTTAGCAGGAGGAGGTGCACTGATCCCATTATTATTGGCCCAAATTCTTGACCTTTTAACTGTGTTTTCCGTCTTTTCCATTCTAGCTCTCATTTTTTCTGTGTTAGGCGGGACTATGACAATTTCATGCATTTTTTTATTCTGGCATACACGAATTATTCAGGAACCTTCAGGATAATTCGTGCATCCACAACAGATACCCCCTTGTCTGTAGCAAAAACTGGATTTAGATCCAGTTCCTCGATTTCAGGATGACGATCAATAAAGTCGGAGGTTTTCATTAATAAATTAACTAGTGCTTTTTTGTTTACAGGAGGTTGTCCACGGATACCATCCAATATTTTTGCTGCTTTTATCTCTGAAAGCATTTCTGTTGCGTCCTCTTGTTCGATGGGAATCAATCGAAAAACTACATCCTTTAAAACCTCAACATAGATCCCTCCCAACCCAAATGCCAAGATTGGTCCAAACATGGGATCAAGAGTCGAACCAACTAAGAGTTCAATTCCTGATTCCATTTTTTCAATAATAAATCCTTCTATCTGTGCATCAGGGGATTTCTGGGCGATTTTTTGTTGCATTATTTCATATTGCTCCTTGAGATCACGAACACCCTGGATTCCAGTGATAACCCCTCCAATATCCGATTTATGAATAATATCTTGAGAACTAACTTTGAGCACGACAGGAAATCCGATCTTCTCGGCTTCAACTAGAATCTCGTCCAAGTTGGTACCAAACCCTGTTGGATTTACTGGAAAACCTTCCTGTAATAATATTCTTTTGGATTCCTGGACAGTAAGAAGCTTTCTCCTTTGTTGTATTGCTTCTTCTAGTAATTGTTGAGCTTCAGACAACCTTTTACCATCTCTTCATCATCATTTATTTTCGTAACAAGAAAAAATGATTCCTATTTCAGCAGTTTAGTGTGTTTAATCTCATCACTTAAAAATTCCGTCTAATCATTGGTCTAAATGCACAGATTTACTCATAACTTTTGTCACACCGTTAATACGCATTCCATCCTGACTTTCTCCTTGTAAGATTGTAGCAAATTCGGTTCCTTCTCCTAAGGTGTCACAGCGATCAGAAATAATTGCATAAATTGCCGCTTGGGTTCCCAAACTACGTACTCCTGCTAGAATGAGAATCCAAAAATTTGGTGCCTCGGGATTTTTGAATAACGCAACTAATCCATGAGCAGGGTGAGAAAAATCTTTGTTTCCACTCGTAATTCGATTTTCAATGAAATAAATATCAAATTTAGATTTAAGAGCCGCATTATAATGGGCTGTCAAAGTATTGGTGATATGTCCTCCGATCAAGATCAAATTCGTCTTTTCATTGCCATTAACTTTTTTATAATTCAAGTCTGTACTGACATTGTGAGGGACAAAGCCTCTTGGGATTGTAAGGTGGTTACCTAAATACCAACAGAGCTCTCCTGTAAGAAAACCATCACGAGAGATCGCATCATACCTGCCATGAGGTTCAGCACTACCAACTACAATTTTACCTATGAATTGCCCCTTTTGACAAAAAGTATTTGTAAATAGCTTACTAAATGCTGTTTCAGCACCATTTAAGTCATGATTCAATAAAGATAATATGAATTGATTTGCTACGGGTTTGAAAAGTTTAGCTCGTCCACGTTTTATCGAACGAACCCCACTTTGTATGAGTAAACCTGCATCTCGTAATTGAGTTAAATGGTAATGAACCTTCTGTTCTGATAACCCTAACATTTTGGCAATACTCTTTGCATAAAGTGTTTCATCACTGGATAAGAGTTTCATGATCTGCCATCGAATATTGTGAGCTAAAACCTGTGCTTTTTCTGGTGAGATTTGATATATATTCTGGATCAATTAGATAGCATCCCCTCGGAAAATATTTGTAAGATTTCAAGCTTGTTACGATACTTTCAATTATTACTGATCCAAAATAAACTAGATCAGTTAGTTATAAAGATTAGTTGTGTTGTCTTCTTCTCGTTTTAAAAACAGTTTGCATGAAGAAAAGGGTAAAAATATTAGTTCGTTTCTTTTTGAAATTGTTTTAATACTGTCCTAGAATGAATTCTGTTTCTCAACTTCAAGAAAAGTGAAAGCGAAAACATTTAAATCCTTTCATGGGGGTATAAAATGTTTTTAATATTCTCCTCAATGTCATCTATGCCATCCAAACGAAAACCAGAGTTGAAACCTAAAAAATGTGCGGAATCATTGCAATAACAACCAGTTCCAAGACTAATGTTTCTAAAATGATCACTACCGGGTTAAAAAAGCTTGAATATCGCGGTTATGACAGCGTGGGTGTTGCTACTATTAACAACGGAAAAATTGAGATGTTGAAAGATGTTGGGACTATTGATGTTGTTAACAAAAGATTATCTCTAGAACATCTCCAAGGAACTATTGGAATTGGCCATACTCGCTGGGCTACTCATGGATCAATCACGCGAGAAAATGCTCATCCGCACTCAGACTGCACAGGAAATATTATAGTTGTCCATAATGGCATTATTGAGAATTATATAGAACTGAAAAAAGATCTTCAAGAAAACGGCCATGAATTTTCATCTGAAACTGACTCTGAAGTTTTTGCTCATCTTATGGAGGAAGAACTAAAACACACGGATCAAAACCTATCAATTATCAATGCATTTAAGAGGGTTTTAACCAAAATAGAAGGAACTTATGCAATCACCTTAATCCACTCCGAAGACCCTGACACAATTTTTTTAGCCCGAAAAGATAGCCCCCTAGTGATTGGTGTCCGAGAAGATACAAAATTTGCTGCAAGTGATATTCCTGCTTTTTTAGAATATACAAAAAAGGTAATCGTGTTAAAAAACGGTGAAATTGCCTCAATAACACCACAAGCTGTTTATATTGAGAGAAATGGCTTTAGAGTTCAACCCAAACCTGTTATTGTATCTTGGACAGCCGAAAGCGCACAAAAAAGCGGTTATCCCCATTTCATGTTGAAAGAAATCCACGAACAACCAATTGCTCTTAAGAATACTTTACAGATTGATCTTAGTGTGCTTAAGAAGGCCTCCAATAAAATATTGGAAGCAGAAAGAATCATTTTCTTAGCTTGTGGGACAAGTTATCACGCAGCATTGTCTGGTTATCACCAATTTCAACGAATCCTTGGGAAAAAGCCATTGTACAAAGTTATTGCTTCAGAATATGAGACCTACTCTCATTTAATTGATGAGGACACTCTAATAATGGCTATCAGTCAATCTGGTGAAACACTGGACGTCATGAAAGGGGTAGCACCTGCTCGTAAACTAGGTGCATCAATTATTTCACTGGCGAATGTTAT
>CAZALJ010000233.1:0-4132 GCA_964485715.1 uncultured archaeon | reverse complement strand
CATTATCTAGCTAAAATTCCTTGCATTTTTGAGTGTTTGATATTCTTCGCTCATAGCTGAGAGTTCTATCTAGTCAGGAGTTCATTAAAATGATTATTTATGTAATATCCTTTTGTTTGGAAGATTTAGCTCGATCCATTTCAATACTCCCATCAATGTAGTTATTTCACGCCCTGTAATGTATCCTCGTGAAAGAACATTTGAAAATGCCTGTAATGCTACGTTGTGTTTCTCAGGGTGGTATTCTGTTGTTTTAATCAACTGTTCAAAGTAACTTATTAATTGCTGCCGCTCTCTATAAGTAGCTGCTCGATGTTTTGGTCTACCTTGAGAATCATCACGATGCATTTCCCGAAACCTTTGAGATAGAAAGTACAGTATTATAGTAACTGCGTGTGAAATGTTCATAGCTGGATAAGATAAACTGGTAGGAATAGTGACTAGTAGATCACACAACTCAAT
This sequence comes from uncultured archaeon, assembly GCA_964485715.1. Classification (GTDB taxonomy): domain Archaea; phylum Asgardarchaeota; class Heimdallarchaeia; order Hodarchaeales; family Hodarchaeaceae; genus Hodarchaeum. Next base: position 3,670 of record CAZALJ010000233.1, on the reverse strand, counting down.
CTCCTCATTGGATAAACCAGATTGTTCTCTTCCAAAAACAACGGCTAGCTTATTACAGTCAAACTCCTCCCTCAACAGGCGTTCTGGGGAAATTGCAACTCTCTTCAGGTTATAGTCACCACCAACACGAGCCGAAGTGCCAATCACAAAGTTATAATTGTCACGAATATCCTGAAAGTTAGTTAATAGCTGAGCTTGATTAATTATTATTTCAGCACGACGAGCTACAATATTAATCTCTGAATTTGATAAATCAAGAATAGGATTAATCATTATAAGGTCTGAAAAACCAAAGTTCATCATCACACGGGCGATATTTCCCAAATTTTGAGGTTTACTTGGCTCAACTAAAATAACTGACAAAAAATCCCATGTATGATTTTTTCTAAACTGATTAAATTGATAATTATTGTTCACTCTAATCAACTCAACAATACAACTACTTTTCCATATTCAATCTAGAGGAGGAGGATCTCATACTCGCTATTTGAAAGTAATAGTATGAGTACGACTGTTATGATTGCCCCAAGAATTTGATACGATTAAACCAGGCTAGAATACACAATATCGAGTCATCTTAAGAAATTGCATCCTCTTTTAAAGAGATATGATCGCTTAGCGATTAATAGCCATACCTTAAAAGAGAAAATTTTTCACATTCATATGGCAAATCCTGCCTTATGATGGTAATACTACACCTCTAAGATGCGGGGGTAGCCAAGCCAGGTCAAAGGCAGCAACTATTGGGCTAGATGACAGCTTAGCATGTCATAGCACATTGCGCCACCTAGAGGCGCTGGACTTAAGATCGCCTTTCGATAAGCAATCCAGTCATATAGATGTACGTGGGTTCGAAACATCGCTTAGTGTACGACTAGGTGAGCGAAAATCCCATCCCCCGCATTATCTCCTCCCCTGTAAGGGTTAATGAGTGCTTTATTTCTCTCCAATCAGATAGGTTGGACCAACATCCGTTATATGAACTTTCAAAGACTGACCTAACGAGAGATGTCTGTTTTCGATTATTATGGGCAAATATGATGTATTCCTTCCTATTAGTTGATTGGTTTGTTTTCCAAACTCATCTATTAGTACAATTCCCTCCCAACCAAGCCATTTTTTCAGTTCTCTTCGAGTGATATCATGGGTTAATTTTGTTAACTCTCTACTTCGACTAGCTTTGATTTTTGTGGAGATCTTAGGAGACATTTGTGAAGCTAATGTTTCAGGGCGATCAGTGTACTTAGAGAGGTTAACAATAACAGGCTTAACTTCTTGTAATAGTTCTTTAGTCGATTCGTAATTTTTTTGGGTCTCTCCAGGAAAACCAACTATAATATCCGTTGCTAATACCAGTTCATCCATTTCTTCTCGTAATTGGGCAACAAGGTCAATAAAATATTTCCGAGTCTCTCTTCTTCGCATTTTTCGAAGAATGAAATCAGATCCCGACTGAATCGGTAGATGAAGGAAAGAGAAAACTTTAGAACTGCGTAGCTGTTGGATTAAGGGATTAAAGAATCTTTTCAATGTAATAGGGGTCATCATCCCTAATCGTATGAAGAATTCTCCTTTTAAACGTGTTATAGATTCAATGAGACTTGGAAGGTATAGTTTAGGGGAAAAGTCCCAACCATAGGAGCCAGTGTCTTGTGATGTAAGCCATATTTCTTTACTTCCTTTTTTTATTGCACATTGAATTTCTGCTAGAATTGATTCCTGAGAACGAGAGCGAACTTGACCTTTTATATTTCTTACAATACAAAAGGCACAAGATCCTAGACACCCTCGAGAAATTTCTATTGTTGTGATTATTGGATTATATCGAAATCGATCTTCTGTATAAAGCTGCGACCAAACACGAGGGATAACAGTCTTTGTTTCTTGAATAGGTTGATCCTTTAAAAGATCTATAATTCGATTAGCAACTTCTGGAAAAAGAACTCTGGCATGAGGTAAGTTTTTGGAAACCCAATCACGCATAACAACAGGTAAACAGCCAGTTACAATAATATCCTTAGTTTTTGACAAAGATAATAATTTACTCTTCATCCTATGCTCTGTATTTTGCTTTACGACACATGTATTAACGATTATTACTTCAGCATCTTCTATAGAATTAACGAGAGAATATTCATGTCTTTCCAATATTCCTGTCAAGCCCTCTGCAATTGCACGATTAGCACTACAGCCATAATTTAGAACACTAATTGATTTTTTACTCTCTTCTATTGTTTTCATTGCAGTATGATCCAAACAACTTTATTGTGCAAAACCTTTTTTTAAGGTCTGAGAGAATATTACAAGTATTCATTTTTTTCTTGAAGGTGTGAAAGATTCGAACTGTAACCCTTTATGTCGAAGAAGAACTTATAGATGCCATGGCTGAGCTTGTTAGAAATGGGAAGTATCCAAATCGATCTGAATTTGTACGTTCAGCCATTCGTGATCTAATCGATAAGTACTTATCTTGAGTCGAGTTTAAGGAAAAATTTAAGAGTTTTTGGGTCAAATATTCTCTTTAATCCAGCTACTGATAAGAGGAACCACACTTACAGTTGTAAGACCACTGATATCTGTCATAATAGTGTCAGTCGCGACGATAAGTGTAGGATTTGCCTTTTGCATTGTTGAAAAGCTGGTAGGGGAATGAACTGCGTGAACATAAGCAAAAATCACCTCTTTTGCACCTTGTCCCTTTGCAATATGAGCAGCACCAGTCATTGTCTTTCCTGAGCTCACTAAATCGTCAATAACAACAACAGATCGATTTTTAATTTCAAAATGCAGACCCTCTAGTTCTTGAGTTATTTCCCCTGTTTCAGGATTTCTGTATTTTTGAATAGCAGCGAAATACGGGGTATTCATTGTTTTCGCGATTTCCTTTGCTAGGAAAAGAGCACCTTCGTCTGGTGCAAGACAAATAGTTTCTTGAGGAGACGTTAAACGTGATTTTATCGTAATTCCCAAGATTGAAATCGCAGAAAGATCGCTAGCTTGAGAGTTAATGAAAAACTGGTTAATATCCACCTTTCCATAAGTATGTGAGTTAATTGTGATGAAGTCATCTACACCTGCAGATTCCAAAGCTAAAGCTAGATATTGACTCGAAATGGATTCTCCCTTTCGAGACTCCCTATCTTGTCTTGAATAAAGATGATACGGCATTACACAAGAGATTCTCGCAGGATTGTATCGTTTCACATTGTAAATTGTCCATAGTAAGGATATCAAATATTGGTTCTTTGGTTGGTCTGATTTCAACTGCATAGCGATGATAGCGTGGTTTTCTCTTAGTTGACTCTCTTCAGATAATAATAACCGTGGACAAACTTCAGTGTCAGGAAAAATTTTTTCTTCAACCTCAACAAAAACCGACTTTGATATTGTTTTTGCGATTTTACCTGCGAAATTTGACTTTCCTATGAGTACAATTTTCATCATCAGGGCAGCTCCCAATACGTTATTCAATAATCATTTTCCAGAGAAAATATTATAGCTTATCAGGCAAGAAAATTAATATTAATGTTAGTTGAGTTATTTTTAATTAATTTTGTAATGATTAATCATTTTTGTGAATATTTTGGAGTGATTATATTCTCAATAGAAACAGTAAAATTGATAATAAATATAATCCGATGAGGTACTCAACTGTTACAAACGGGAGAAA
>CAZALJ010000232.1:0-4145 GCA_964485715.1 uncultured archaeon | reverse complement strand
GTTAGTCATCTTATTAATAATGTCCATTGTTGTAACTCGTGTCTTGGTCGGCAATTTGGCAATCTATTGTCAGGATTGTCGAATGCAAAACGAGGCGAAGCATTAAAAATACTACTCTTAATGGAGTGGGAAAATAGTCACCGCTTATCCACAATAGAACCTCCCAGATTATCATCCTTGTTCTCTAAAGATTTTAGCATAGGAAAAATGTCAATTCAACGATTTTATCCAGAAGCTCAGTCTGTTAATTCTCTATGTGACATTTGTCAAGATACTCTTTCTTCCCAAAAGCTGAATGCATTGACAACTGATGCCCTTCAAACCCTTACTGAATATGAGTTTTCCACTTTTCTCGTGGGAAGTCAATTCCCTCCTTCTATAATAGACAAAGAAGATACTATTCGAAGTACCTATAATCTCGAATTTGGAGAATCAATTAAATCTGAATTTAATCGTGAAATTGGAAAACGATTACAGAATCAGATTGATTATATATCAGTGGATTTTAAAGCCCCGGATATTGTCTTAACATTTGATCTGATTAATAATCAAATAAAAATCAAGAGTAATCCCCTATTTATCTTGGGGAGATACAGAAAATTAGAACGTGGAATCCCACAATCCAAATGGTTCTGTCGTAAGTGTAGAGGGAAAGGATGTGAATATTGTAATTTTACAGGTAAAATGTATCAAGAATCAGTGGAAGAATTCATTTCGGAACCTGTTCTCTTAGCAGCTAAAGGTATAGCAAGTAAGTTCCACGGTTCAGGACGAGAAGATATTGATGCACGGATGTTAGGAAGAGGACGTCCATTTGTTCTTGAGATTTCTGAACCTAAAAAAAGAAATCTAAATTTTAAAATACTTGAGCAAATAATAAACGAAAATGCAGAAGGTAAAGTCGAAATTGAAATTGAAGGAATAACAAACAGAGCTAAAGTTAGAGCGCTAAAAACACGATCTAGCAGAAATGCAAAAAGATATCAAGCTATTATTTCTTTGAATCCCCCATTACAACTAGAAGAATCGGAAATCCTAGCCATAATAGACGAATTTTCAAATTCTCTCATCCAACAACGGACTCCATTGAGAGTAGCTCACCGTCGGGCTGATAAAGTTCGATCAAGAAAAATTTATTTGTTTCAAATTAAGAAGATAGACCCACATCAATTGATAGTCCACATAGTATGCGAAGGAGGATTATATGTCAAAGAACTAATCAGTGGAGATGAAGGGCGAACTCAGCCAAATCTCTCTGCACGCCTTAACACCACTGCCATGGTCAATAAGCTTGATGTCATTGAGGTTTTTAATGATAAGGCCTCTTTTTGACGAATACATGGTGAAAATTAATAGAAGAATCCAATAAGTTTGAAAGAAATCCAAAAATAGGTTTAAAAAACTCCTTTCTAATGGTGTCACTGCAGTCTATAGCTTTCCTTAGGACTTGAAAAACAAAGAATAGCTCAAATATCTAGAGGTAAGACAAAATGGTCAAAAAATCAAAAGGTATGAACTTTAGGACACGAAGAATCTTTTCAAAACATCCAAGGAAACGTGGTTTACCTTCTCTCTCTCGAATGCTGGCAACCTATGAGGTAAACTCCAAGGTTAATATTGCTATTGAACCCAGTGTCCAAAAAGGGCGACCTCATAGGAGATTTCATGGGAAAACTGGAATAGTTCTAGAGAAACGTGGCCAAGCTTATCTAATCCAGGTTTCTGATGGAAAGAGCTACAAGAAAATAATTGCACGACCAGAACACCTGAAAGCGCAACAACATTGAACCCGATTTATTTGAGGATTGATGGTTAAAAATGGTTAGAAAAATTTTAGAAGAGAAACCTATTCCTCTAGGGCAAGTGAATGAGCTATTAAAAATACGAGAAGAAACCGGTATTAATTACGTTCAACGAGTCACAGCACAACACGCTGAAAAACATTCTCGTGATGCTGCTTATTCAGAGGAAATCATTCAGGCTCTCGAAGAAGAGTTTGAACTTCCTCGTATCCTTGTGGTCCAGATTGTAAATATAAACCCTAAGACTCTAATTGATGTACAAGCAGTAACAGGTGATCGCTTGTCAAGTGACCAAATCGAACAACTTCTTGCACGATATTCAGAAATGGCAACAAAAATTACTTCCCTTAAACCCACTACCGAAACAGATGTTAAAGAAGGCTCTGAGGACGAATTAGAAAAAGTGGAAGAAGGTTTCGAAGATCTCTGATCTTTTTTTTCACACAACACTTGATCTACATTGCGGGTAGGTGGTCTAGTTTGGTAGGATTCCGTAGTAGAAAGTCTGGGAAGATCCTGGCTGAATATCATTCTTTCATTAATATCCTCATATGTTTTACTTTTTGATCAAGAATTCCATGTTTTAACAATCACTGATGAAACTTTATTCCTTAATAAACAAGCCGATGAATTAGCTTGCATTCCTCGCTAGTTTTTACGGTCTTTACAACGGGTAATCCTTCCACTGTTGGCTTTTACGGAGGTGAAGCATGAGAAATGCAAATTTTGGAGTATTTAAATGTAAATTTCAATAAATTAATTGAACAGTAAGGATATCTACAAAGAAATTATTTCGTTATCACAATGTTATTCCATGAAATTATTTAGTAAAAGAAGAGACAGCCAAACCTTAGAGGTCAGTTTCAATGGCCATTCGATCTGAAACTATCTTTTTACCCACAAATTCAAAAATTCGTGAGGTTTATTACCATTGAATCCCCTGAATAGTCGAAAATAACGGATGTGCTGAATTACTTGATTTATGCAACCAAAGAAACGTGGCGAAACGTATATAACGACTTAAAAGAAAAAGGACACAGTTTGAACGATATTAAACGGTTGATCGGCTCCCAATTTCGCAATCAATTATATCATGGTTATGGCATTCGTGAAGAAAATTTTCAAAAACTTGAAATTTTGGTAGGATATCCTATCACAACAATCCCTTATCCATTTTCTGAAGCTAAATCTCATACAGATTATAAATTAAAAATTCCTCACGAATCAAATTTAGATTTTATCGAATTTATTGGAATTTTACTAGGAGATGGCCATTTAAGCAAATACACCATTGATATTTCCCTTTCGAATGAAAACCCCAAATATATCACGTATGTGTCGAAACTCATCAAAAAATTGTTTGATTATGATGTAAAATTATATAAACCCAAACATAAGGAACTCATTCATTTACGAATCCACTCCATGTTACTCGTACAAGAATTGGAACGACTAGGTTTAAAATGTGGTAATAAAGTTACACAACAAGTAGGTGTGCCAAATTGGATTCAAAATAATACTAGCTACTCCATTGCTTGTGTTCGAGGATTAATCGATACCGATGGATATTTATATAGAGATGAACGAACTCGTAAGAATTATACATGGGTTGAATATCATGTGGGCTTTGTAAATCATTCACAACGCTTATTAGATTTCATAGAACAGTTCTGTGATCAATTTCAGATAAAAACAGGACGACAAAAATATCGTGTTGTAATTCGTTCCATTACTCATATCTTGAAATTTCTCCACCTTGTTGTACCTACTAAAATCAAATTTCAAAACTTTCCTATTGAGGAAATAGAACAAAAAGTCATAAAAGAGAAAAACAAAAAAATCAAGAAAAACATCGAGTAAAATACAGTATCTTAGTAAAGGGACGTGGCTTAGCTTGGAATAGTTCCCGGTTCGGGTCCGTGAATCGTTTTTTGGCTGACGGCGTAACTCCGGGAGATCGGGGGTTCAAAGTAATCACGGTTGTGCACCGTGTAATGAAAATCCCTCCGTCCCTATCCCCTAGTTACAGTCAAATTTAGCGAAGTTCCTCATACCTCTCAACGGATTATAACACAGGGGTATATTTTTGAAACAATTTCCTCCTCAGTCAGGATTTACCACCTTCATTAAGGAATTTTATGGTACCATAATTTAAGTCATGCATACCCAAGCCGATCCTGATGCGGTTGAAGCCGGTTTCGGGAACCGGTGGCCGAGGGTTCAAATCCCTTCCTACCCATCTTCTTGAAATATAATCATTACGCAAAAAAGAGCTTTGAAAAATGTCTTTAATCACATTACTGAAACTCTATCTACGAGAAACTCTACAATGACATCTTTTCC
>CAZALJ010000231.1:0-4185 GCA_964485715.1 uncultured archaeon | reverse complement strand
ATACCGTCCCCAACGACTCCCCATCCCCACACCAATTATGACAACCTCACGCATTTAACCAATCTTCCTTCTTCTTACCAGTGATTTGAAATATTACATCTTCAGGAAGTAAAATATTCTTTATACAATTTTCCAGTAAATCCTCTGGGACAGGACGTTCTCCAAAGAGTCGTTCTGGGACAACATATCCTTCCCAATTCTCTTTTGTAAGACAATATGAAGGCACCCCCCCCAATTCGTGCTCTACTTCTGGCCGTGGCTCGAGTCGTAATTCTTGCATCCAGCGCTTAAAGCCAATGGGGGATTCTGCAACAATATAAACTTCTTCATTACCTAAGAAGAAATGATTTTCCATCTTAGCAACGAATAAATGAGCTCCAACACGAAGACCTCTCTTAAAAGTCATAGTGTGAAGACTCATTCCCACTTTAGGGTTAACGGTCAAACGACTATTCACAAGTCCCAGAACCTCGCCTGTGTTTCCATGTTGGCCAAGGATTACATATTCATCATGAACACGATAATTAACGTATGCTAGCAATTCACTTATTATTCTCGCACCAACAAGGTCATAATACTGAAAGTCTGTGAGTCTTATTATATTATAAAATAAGGGGATGACTTGTCTGACCTCTTCCCGTGTAATTTGACGGACAACCATTTTTGATCCATCAACTAAATTGATAAATTTCGCTGGGTATGGGGTGTTTTCTGGATTTATTTTATTTTGGGGGGGACGCAATAAATCTTCATCCACTGACATGATTTTCATCTCTTGTAATTTAAATAAAACAACTTTACTTTGCATTTGTGTTAATTGTGGTTAAGAATGGGGATTAAGAAATCGCTTTTTAGGGATTAAAATTGTTTCTCTTGTAATGATTTTGTGGTATTTTTACCAAAATTTCTTAATATTTCACGAACCATTTTGAAAAACGAAAGAATTATCTTTGTTTTCCTTATAAAATAGCAGAAAAACTTTCAAACAGCTCAAGGATGCAAGAAAGGATGAGCTTAGTAATTGAAAATGCTCTTACACGGGAAGGAAAACTGGTTAATATCGTGATTGAATATGGTACGATCCAAGATATTAAAAGTACGAATAAAAAGGTTGTAAAACCCAAGGATGCACAATATATAGATGGAGAGGGTTCGTTGGTTACAGAAAGCTTTATCTCACCTCATAATCACCTCGATAAAGTACTAATCGGAGATATTATCGAACCAAACGATTCAGGAACTCTTTGGGAGGCTATACAAAAGACTTGGGAGGTTAAAAGGAAATACACTGAAGCAGATATTCAAAAGCGAGCTATCCAAGCGATTGATCAACAAATTAAATTTGGGGTCACGCATTTTAGAACCCACGTAGATACTGATTCCATTGGAAAACTAATACCCCTTCAAGCCCTCCTCGCAGTCAAAGCGGCTTATAAGGACATTATTGAGTTACAAATTGTAGTATTTCCTCAAGAAGGAATTCTGAAAGATGAGGGTACTGAAAACTTATTGTACAAAGCAATGGAGGCTGGAGCAGACCTGATTGGAGGGATGCCCCATAATGAATATACTCCTCAAGATTCACAAAGTCATGTGGATATTGTATTCGATATTGCTAAACAATTCAATGTAGATATCGACTCCCATACTGATGAGACGGATGATCCGAACTCCCGAACACTCCAGTACCTAGCTTCGTGCGCTATTAAGCGAGATTACCATGGACGGGTAACTGTGGATCATATTTGTTCTCTAGCTGCTCAAAATGACTATTATGCTGCTTGTGTTATTGAATTAGTAAAATCAGCGAACATCAATGTCGTTACGAATCCTGGTACTAATATGGTTCTCCAAGGAAGATTGGATAGCTATCCGAAGCGAGTTGGCATAACAAGAGTTAAAGAACTACTCAGTGCTGGTGTAAATGTTACTTGTGGGCAAGATTGTATTAATGACCCATATTATCCATTTGGAAAAGGAGATATGCTTGAAATAGCATTATTGCTAGGACATGCAGCTAAAATGACCACTCAATCTGAATTAGAAACATTATATGACATGATCACTTACAACGCTGCAAAAACGATAGGAATATCGAACCATGAGTTAGTTGTTGGTGCTCCTGCCAATATTGTTATTCTCCATGGAGTGAAGACCATAAACGAAGCTATTAGGAAGACCCCTTCAGCACGAACAACAATAAGAAAGGGGAAAATCATTTCAAAAACTTCAACAACAGAAGATCATTATTATGAAGTAAAGCTCAAGTCTAGTAATTAACAGTAACGAACCTCAAACGTTAACGGGGACTATTCAATGAATAGCAGTAAAAAATTTCACTTTTTAATTCTATTTCTCTTCCTAGTTATTTTTATAGCAAATCCTTTCCTACCGATCACCGAACCTGCAAAATCTTGGTCTGGAAACACTCATGGTTGGCTATCTGAGGTTGCTATTCGATTGATGCCTTCTCCTTGGAATGATCGATTGATGAATCACATACGATTCTTTTATGATCACTCCGATGAACCTGATGTTATTCGTAGTCAGTTAAAGGGATCAAATTGGGAGGAATATATGAAAGAAGCTCCTCGACATTATGTTGACGCTGATGTGCGTCCTTACCTCTATGGAAATGCGACTCATCATCCGCAACCAGAATTCAATACGACGTACAACCCCGATGATCCAAGAAAAAGTAGTGATTACCAGCTAGGAGTCGCTCCCTGGGCTGTTGAAAACTGGACATTACAGTTATCAGAAGATTTGCTAATGTATGACTGGGATTCTGATAAAATTCTGATGGACATGTGTATGCTAGCTCACTATGTACAGGATTCCTGGATGCCTTTCCACGCTGTTTCTTATTATAATGGCCAAAAAGTGCCTGCTTCTGGTTCAGCAGCAGGAACGTTTTACGAAGGAGGCCAAGAAGGAATTCATAGCAATATTGAAAGAACTCTTATTGAAATATTTTATGATGATGAGACACATGAGATTTTAGATAGTGTTACTGGTGAAGCACAGAACATTAATCCTTACATGGCTAGTCTTCGCGGAATTCTAACAGGACAAATGGTTGCTGATGAAATTCTCGATGTAGTAAATGTACTTGGTTATACATATGATACAAACGCATGGTTTCAAGCAGTTTGGGATTTGACTGGTGGTTCTAAAGGTAATTTAACAAAACGACTCATAAATGCTAGCATTGAAACTGCTAATGTTTGGTATACTGCTTTTGAAGATGTGGGCTTGATAGGGGAGGAAACTTCGATAACTACAACAACAAAGAATCTGTCCACAACAACGTCTAGTAGAATGGATTTTACAGTCCTGAAATTTAGTACACTCATTTTCTTGACAATAGTCAGCATATTGAAGGTTAGACGTAGAAGAAAATGATTGTTAATCTTTCTCTATTTTTCTTATCAAATTCATTTGATATGGTTAAGTGTGGTGGGAGATCCAGATTAACCTATAAATCTTTGATATAGGAACCAAATATCACTCACTACCCAAAAAATAATTACTATGATAAGTAGACTAAACTTAAGAGTTGCAAAAATGGAAGCTAAAAAGGGAGAGAACATAGGAAAATTAGATGGCGACAATAACATTAAGATGAGGTTCAAATTCTCTATAGAATCAAAAATAGCTGCGATAAAGGGAATCAATGTCATATAAAATCCTACTATTTGTATCTGTCCAGATAGTAGTTTCCGCGTGATAAGTAAGGTAAACCCTGCAAAAAAAGTTGAATAAGCCAATAAAAAACCATAATCAATAAAAGTCACATTTAATTCGTTAGCAATTAACTCTGAACCCCAAGTACTAAAGATTTTTGTTACTTGAGCCTCAGTCTAAGCAAATTCTAATTCTAATATTCCATATGGACTTACAGATTTTAACTCCATTTCTGTGGGATGCATTAGCAGAAAAAATATAATCATAGCGATTGCAGCTACTCCAGTCAGAATAATGACAATATTTTGATGTGGGGTTTTTTCTAAGTTCCGTATGAAAACATGATTCATTTTTTTTCCACTCATACGATTATTTCTTCTTTTATTTGTCATTATTCTTTTGTTTGAAATCTAGAAATAGCTTTTTCAGATAATGACTCAATTCATGAATTGCGTTTTCCAGGTCACCGTCATTCAGAATTATTTTATCTGGAGTAGG
>CAZALJ010000230.1:0-4201 GCA_964485715.1 uncultured archaeon | reverse complement strand
AATTTGTTCTTCGTCTTCTAAATGTTCTACCACGGTTATATCGAAGGTCAGATCCTTCCCTGCGAGAGGATGGTTAAAATCGATTCGTGATCGGCCTCCACCTACCCAAATTATGGTTCCACTTCTGCCAGCTATCTGTACTCGATTTCCAACCCTTGGTTCAAGATTGGCTTTTCGAAGTCGCTTTGTAGGAACCATCTCGATTTTTTTACTATCTCTATCACCGTATGCATCTTCAGCTGCAATTTCAAAAGTTTGAGGAGAATTCAGTTCAAGTCCAACGAGATTTCGGGCTAATCCTGGAATTAAGAACTTTTCATCCCCAGCACGACACAACAGTGGGTTGTATGTTCTTTTTTCATCAAATATACGCTCAGAACGAGCTATATCTTCTAATGTTGTATCAAAAACTTTGGAGTTTTCTTTTAGGCGCCCTGTATAGTCAATTTTTATCCAATCGTCTTCAGTAACCGGCATTTTGTATCCTCAAAAAAATCATTAATCCTGATAATTATTCCGATCAACCGTAATCAATTTTAACTGATATCCTTGTTTACATTCAATAAATTCATCTGAGATTTCAATAATTCTGAGTTTTTCGCCTTCTTTAAGATAAGTTGGTCTGCAATGATGATAGAAGTGGGGACAATCAATTAAATCACAATCACGAAGGTTGAAAGTAACAGTTGCTCCCTCCACAGCAAGTTTTGCCCCTGTGGTGACTACATAAGATGTCTCGAATATCTCAACCGTTTGAACTCCTTGTGCAAAAACATCACAAGGATGAACTGTGTCTTTTACGCTAGCAACCTCATACACTCTGTTTTTTTCAAGTTTTAAACATGCACCACGGAGACGACATTCCGAACAATCTTCAGTTTCACCAATGAAAATAAACTTATTTCCTGGTTTTGACTGCTTTACACCTAATAATGTGATTTTCAAAGGTTTATCTACAGTCAAGAGGATTTTGCTCCATATAAATCTATGTATTTTGAGATTTGAGGTTATCTAAGAGGATTAACTATTTGAACTTAATTCTTTCTTCATTTCATTCTGATGAAAAAAAGAATCCAAAATTAAGTTTCTTGTGCTCCAAAATATTCAAATTCTTTCCTTCTCAACTCTTCCATATTATTACATGTTAAATAGTCTCGTAGTAGGTTAGAATTCAACGTTAGAAACTGATTTCCCCATGTAAAGATCGACAAAAGTTCTCTGGCAGTTTTTTCATTTCTTAATAGATAAAATGCAGCTGCAAGAGCCTCGACACTAGAGAGTTTGGTTGGTTTTCCATAGTTCGTTGGATTTGCTGCAATTAGAAGCGGAAGTCTACGTAAATTTGAGAATTGTTTTGCAAATATTTCTTCTGTATGGTTCCAGGAACAATCTAGAATAGTTATTCCCGATTTAACAAAAATCTTGTGATCCTCATAAGATAAGATATTCTTAGCAAGCGGATTTAAAATCAGTGAATAGCGGGGAATCTGGGGGAGTCGTTTAACAAATCTCATATTATTAATAGTAAGAAACTTATTTTGCTTGAAATATCGCCAAGTTTTTAGTCCCGTACACTTCTTTCGATCACATTGGTTTGCATGATAAACAGTAATCACAGACCGACTTGTGGGCTTATTTCTCATAATAATATTCGCCTTGGTCTTTTTGGAGACGATCAAGTTTAGAGTCGAGTTTATTTACCCGTGGACGCCCACTCCTAGGGTCTCGACGGAACGTGATCTGAATATTACCAAGAAAACGATTCATTCCTGTTCTAACGGAAGATGGTGAGTAAGCTTTTCCGTAAATGCCTGGTTTTCCAAGGAAAACTATTATTCGATCACTCGCGTAATCCTGGAAAACAATGTCATGCTCAACAATAAAACATGCAGCTTTTCGGCTTTTAATTAACCTACGGATGATTTTGGCTGTAGTGAGTCTATCTTCAATAGATAAAAACGCCGAAGGTTCGTCAAACAAGTATATATCGGCATCTTTCGCTAAAGTACCTGCAATCGCAACTTTTTGCAGTTCTCCACCACTCAGGTACTTAAGTGGTTGGTCAAATAATTCAGTTAATTGAAAAGGTCGGATTATTTCACTTTTAAACTGAGAGGTCGCAACAATTGCTCCTCCTGTTTCCAAGAGGAATGTTTCTACAGTTTGATCTTCATTTAAAGAAATATATTGAGGTTTGTATGCTACTCGGAGGGTTTCACTAGTACTGTCATTTTCTGTGTTTGATTCTTTATCAAGAAGAATGTGATCAACAGTTCCAGAAGTAGGGGATTCTAAACCCGCTAACATTTTTATAAAAGTTGTTTTTCCGATTCCGTTGGGGCCTAAAATTCCAATGATCTCATTCTGGTGAATAGTTCCTGTACGAACATCTAAAGAGAATTTACTTCTTTCAAAAACTTTAGAAAGATCCTGATAAGACAATATACTATCTGAAACGATATTTTTCTCTCGCACTGAAGATTTCTGAATAATAATAGAGTAATCACGGAATCTCATGTTTTCTGAGGGGATAAAACCATCGAGAAAAACATTTATTCCTTCTTTTTCTGAATATGGTAGAGAGATGATACCATAAGATGAAGGGCTTCCATAAAACGTAGTCACATAATCAGAAAGATAATCTAAGACAGCTAAATCATGTTCAACAATGACCACAGTCTTATTATGATCGTTTAAACTTCTAATTGCCTTTCCAACCCGAAGACGTTCATAGATATCAAGAAACGAAGAAGGTTCATCAAAAAGATAGAAATCTACATCACGGGCCATAGCTACTGCTACTGCTAATTTTTGGAGTTCTCCACCTGATAGGATTTCAATGTCACGGTTCCAAATTTCTTGGAGAGCTAGCTCTTCTTGAAGGTCATCCAGAATGTTTCTTTCATCAAAACGTATCAAAATATCCTTGACAGTTCCCTTAACATGCTTAGCAATGTTATCGATGTATTGTGGTTTACGTACACACCTAATATTGCTTTCAATCATTTTTTGAAAATAATTTTGAAGTTCTGTCCCCTTATAATACTCGTGTACGCGTTCCCAGCTCGGTTTCTCATCGTGAACTCCAAAATTTGGTATGATATCTCCAGCTAGTACCTTCAATGCTGTTGACTTGCCTACTCCATTCTGACCAACTAAACCATTCACTTTACCTGGTTTGATAACGGGTAACCGAAATAATGTAAAACCGTTTCTCCCGAATCTGTGAGTTAAATCTTTATCTAGTTTTTCAGGAGTATTGATAATTGTGAGTGCGTGAAATCGGCACGCTTTTGGACAGATCCCACAACCAGTGCAAAAATGTTCATGGATAATTGGTTGAGAGACAGGGGTTTCAAACTCGAACATTTCGGTTCCTGAACGAACAACAGGACAGGATCCACGGCATTCTTTCACACATTTCTTAGGTTTACACTTATCGTTATCCAACACAACAATACGCATTTTCTAAGCGTTCTCCGCACAAAACTGGTACATATGTCTTATTAGACATGAGTTAAATAAGATATGAATTGTGTTTCGATTGTCAATTCGCATTTAGGTATTATTTGTGAAAGGTATGTTTTGATCAATTTCAATCTTTTTACTTTCTCAAAGCCAAGAGATTTTTATTAGGGAATTACATGGTGTTTGTAAAATTAACTCCACTAAGCATACCTACAGATATATATCTGAAACGCTTTTGAAAAGAAAATTAATTTTGGTATTTCCTCGATGTTTATGGAAAAGAGGGAGCTTCAATCAAGCAATTTTCGTGTTTTGATTACGAATCTTTATATAATTTTAAAGGATTTAGAAAGGTGAGAAAAAGGAGAATTGCTCTTTGAACCAGCTCCCTAGCATGTTAGACTGCTCTTTCATTCTTAAAATGCTCAAGGAAGCCGAGATTGGTTTTTGGATACAGGAAATCGATAAATGGGCATTAATTTGGACAAATGATAAATTCTGTCAAATCTTGAAAGCAGATCCCCAAGATATTGTTGGTAATGATATTCGTAACTTCTTCAATAAAGATGGTCAGGTATTCTTATCTTCATATAGGGACTATCACCCAAAGATAATTGAAATCAAAGGAAAATATCGTAATATAGATATACAGCTCTCTGTCGGAACTGTTGGAGATAAATATCTATATGGGGTAATTCGTGATATTACTATTGAAAAGAGAGCCTTTCATGCT
>CAZALJ010000229.1:1828-4213 GCA_964485715.1 uncultured archaeon | reverse complement strand
ATTAATGATTCTATTATAAATTGGAGGTTTCAAAATTCATCAAAAATGGATCGAATTAGTAGTAGCAATAACACTAATTATTCTAAATCTTATTATAGTTTTTTTAGAACCTGTACCTGAAGCAGTATATTCTTTTGGCTCTGTTATGACTCTTACAGTAGTTCTATTTGTTATTTGGGTCTCTAGGTGGATTTCAGCCTCCTTTTTTTTCTACAATAAGTTATTTCGTATGTGGGTTGTTCCTTTCATAATAGTAGCTATTGTGACAACCGTATTCATGGATTGGGATGCAGAAATAATTCATGTTTACAAAACATTATTTTCTGCTCTTTCTAATGGCCAAAATCCTTATTCAGAACCAGTAATTTATCATCGATTACCTGATGGTTCTATATTATACTCTACTTTCAACTATCTACCTGCAGAAATTCCAATCTATCTACTATTCTACATTTTATTGAATCAGTGGAATTTTTGTGTATTTATTTTTACTAATTTAATTATTAACGCGTTTACAGCACTTGTATTTGTTATTAAAACTCCAGACTTGGACTGGGATGTGAAACTTCCATACGTACTTTTGCTAATCGTAACCACCTTATATTATAGTGTCATTACAATATTTTTATCACTTATGATAGCAGGTATAATATTGCTTGAGGAGGAAATCAATTCAACCAAAATGAAAAGGATCGGTTTGATTATAGCTATAAGTTTCGGTCTTCTAGCTAAATTCTTCATGATACCCCTTGCAGTCATTTTTTTTTGGTCAAGAATTATTGAAAATCATGACTGGTCGTATTTCATTGATATTGCTGTAATTCTGCTTATTGTTGTGCTAATTATCTTGCCTTTCGGCTGGATTAATGTTGTACAAAGCACAATTCTCTTTAATATGAATTTAGATCTACGGGCAGAAGTAACAGCTTATTTTTTCAGTCCAATTTCAGCATTGTTTTATTTTCTTGACATAAAAATGTTGTATGCCCCGTTCGTGATTATCCTATTTATTATCGCTATTATTGCTACCAGAAATTATCCTTTACTTAATAGAATTGTTTTAGTGTCAGCATTTTGTCTATTTCTCTTTCCTACCCCCGAAGATCAGTTTATTGGGAGTCTTTTCGGACTGCTAATACTCTCCAAGGTTTCTGAATTTCGTCTTGGCTCTTCACAGGCGAGAAAGTCCCATTATTTCAACATGGAGATGAATTGAGTAAATTTCTTAACTGTTATAAGCTATAAGCTGTAATCCTTATCGTTTTGAGTAAAAGCTTATAATGTGATTGCAATAATAAAGTTTTTCTTGCAATTTATTTTAATTGCTGTTTTTTACTTCTTTACTTGACTTAATTAATTTTGGACAGATTTGCTTAGATCTGATGAAGATGGCCACTAAAGTAGCTGTAATTGGTATGGGGTATGCTGGGATTCCCATTGCCGCCTTGCTGGCTGATACTGACATCTTTGAGGTCACTGGTATGAAAATGAATGGATATATGAATCGGATTTGGGCATGAATCGCAAGTAAAATCTTCTTTCCACAAGCTATGTTCTTAAGATTTTTTTATGTTAAAACATGAAAATTCTTTGTAAATACATATTTTGAACTCCTAGAATCTTAGAATTCGATTCAACGCATCGAATTTCTAGCCCATTTTATTCTGGAATATTTTTTCTTCAATACTTGAAGCTGATATTCCTTTTGTGTAAGGAATGTAAATTACTTTGACTCCCTTCTCTTTGAGTTGCTCTTCAAACATATTATAAGACTCTGAGTCGTACCAATCGTTCCCGATTATCAAAATGTCAAATTTCAACTTCTTCCATGCATCAATTTTATCACTGTTGTTATGGGGAATGGCTAAGTCCACATATTTACAAGCAGAAAGAACGGCTATTCGATCCTCGAAATTAATGACAGGTGGTTTCTTCTTTTCTTGTTTCGCTAATTCATCGGTGGTAACACCAACGATAAGACGATCACAAAAACTCTTAGCTGCTTTCAGGAAATTTACATGACCTTTATGAAATAGGTCAAAAACACCTGTGGTATAGCCTATTTTCATATTTCATCTCCATTGCTGCACAAGTTCTGAAGTTTTAAATATTTTTGATGAAATCTTTAAAACACAATTCAGTTTTCCCGAGTCTTTGTTTTTTCTGACTTCGTAATTTAAATCTTTAAATGACTTAATCAATTTTGAAAGATATAGCCTAGAACTGATAAAGATGACCACTAAAATTGAAATAGCTCTATAACGAGTTGGGGCTAGCTCGTTGTTATACTTACCAACAAAATTGATAGTTTACTCTGTGATGACCAAAATATTTTATCTACACCAGCTTGAACTAATCCTCTTATAACATGCCCTACAAGAAGTT
>CAZALJ010000229.1:0-1728 GCA_964485715.1 uncultured archaeon | reverse complement strand
CCCTACAAGAAGTTCTCCTTTTTGTGTCAAACCAAATGATCCCATGGTCGCAAGGATAATAGTCAAAAACTAATTAAATATTTTAAATTAATATTTAATTGCCAAATAAGAACAACACTATGCTGGCAACTTTATTTCTAAATTTTTCACATTACTAGAAGGAGACCCATTCCATCATCTAATTGTTTCCACTCATCTACACAATTGATTTTTACTAATACTCAGATTACGATGTTTGAAGTACTTTTTCTAATCCTAATTGTAGTGGGTGGGAGCTACTAGTTTTTGTAATTATGATGAAAAAATTTCAAAAAGAAACTCTGACTTAAATCCAAGAATTCCAGATATATAAGCATAATTATGCCTGCATAGCAATTAGCTTTCTGGGGGAGGAAGAAAAGCGATTACGAGAGAATGGGGGGATTAAATCTTCTAACAAGTATCGAGGGAAGACGAATATCAAAGGAGAAACGCGGAAGAACCAAGTCTATGGATGAGTAAATATTGATGTAGCACTGTAGTTTCTATCAAAACGCATGCCTTGAGCCATACACAATTACTACTCAACAAACGCCTGATCTTTAAAAATCAAATCCTTTAGAGGTATATATCGCTTTCTCACCGTCATCCTATTAGTTAAAATCACTAAACTTACAGGAAAATACAAATACATCAAGAAAAAACAAGCGAAAAGAAGAATTGGTATCGTTGTTATTATAAATAAATACAGATCCAATTTAGTTGATATGACAAAAAAATACAAGAAAACAATGATTATTGCAGTTGAAATAATCATGATATAAGTATGATTATATTCATTACTTAAAAATAATTTTATCCAATGAGGAGGAGAAAAGAAAGGACATGGTGGCGCCCCAAGGGGATGCGCAACATTGCCTCTGCCTCTCTCTCCAATTATTAACCGAATGAGAACATAAGCGCTTGTACCGAGAAAACCCGATATTATCACCTTTTGTGTATCCGAAATACTCTCTGCTGTTAGAAATAAATACCAAAATCCAACCCAAGCCATAACTTCTTTGGTTAATGCTAAAGGAATAAGCAACAAATAAACCCAATTATTATCACTGTTTTTGACAAGTACAAATAGTAAAAAAAGTGGTACAATATCTTGAAAAGGCATTGGAAGAATGCCAATAAGTAACAACAGGTAATAATCTTTTCCAGTCGGCTTAAGAGAAAAATAAATAGTTATAATTAATGTAACAAATATAAATGCACTAAACAGGAAAAGATTTATTCCGAAGGAATTATGTAGAATTAATATGAATTGTAAAAATAACCGATAACAACTTGGTTCGGTACTATAATTGTTAATCGTAAAATTATCAAAATTATAATTTATATTGAACTCAATGATAATCCTAATTATTGTGGAGATGAAAACCAAACCTAAGAATAGTCCGTGTCTTATTTTCGGTTCTTCAAGAGATTTAGAGATTTTAGATTCAAGAAATCTATTAGTTAATGAATTATCAACCATTTTATCATCCATTATCATCATTTTTATCATCATTATTAGAAGTATTCTCTTTTGGGGACTCTACAAATAAAAATGTCTTTTCAAAAAGCGTGTATATTACCGCAAGTAAAACTCCTAAAGTAAACAATACCAAAAACCAATCTAGAAAATTAAAAAGAATGAAAAATCCTACAATATAGATATTTCCATATGAAACAATTCTAGACTCATTAAGAATAACATTT
>CAZALJ010000228.1:0-4223 GCA_964485715.1 uncultured archaeon | reverse complement strand
ATGTCATATCCTGTTTCACGAGTACTTGTTGGGTAAAATCGTTGATAATCAGCGTTGTCGATGTTTGGCCATCCAAGTGTCGAAAATGGCCACAATCCACTAGAGAACCATGTGTCCAAAACATCTTCTTCTTGAATTAAATTCGTACTTCCACAATTAGGGCATGTTTTGGGATCATCCACATCTGGAGGTGGACATATCTCCTCGGAACAGTCTTCACAATACCAAACTGGGATTCTATGACCCCACCATAGTTGTCTTGAAATACACCAGTCGTGTATGTTTTCCATCCATTGGAAGAATCGTCGTTCTTCTCTCTCAGGAATAATTATTACTTCTCTATTCCGTACTTTCTTCATTGCGGCCTCTGCAAGTGGTTTAGTTTTGACAAACCATTGAAGTGAGACTCTAGGCTCAATGACAGTATGGCATCTTTGACAATGAGGTTCTTGATGAAGATAGGGTTCAATTTTAACAAGTAAGCCTTCTTTTTCTAGATCTTTGACAATAGCTTCACGACACTCAATACGATCCATTCCAACATAAGGACCTGAATGTTCAGGAAGCATGTGAACTGTTTCATCTAGTACAGTTATTACTTCCAAGTTGTGACGCTGGCCAATTTCAAAATCGTTTGGATCATGTCCTGGTGTAATCTTTAGAGCCCCAGTTCCAAACTCGGGGTCGACATAATTATCAGCGATTATGGGAATCTCGCGGGCATTTACAGGTAAGATTGCTTTTCTACCGATAAATTTGTTGTAATCTTTATGATCTGGTGTCGTAGCAACAGCTGTGTCCCCTAGAAGAGTTTCAGGACGCGTTGTGGCAACAATAATGAAATCTGACGTACCCTGAGCCCATTTTCCACCTCCCCACTCAAATTTTGGCTTTTTCCAAGAATCTGTAATAATAGGATATCTAATATACCATAAATGACTTGGACTTTCTTCAGATTCGGTTTCTAGGTCAGAAATAGCCGATTCACAACGAGGACACCAATTTACCATATATTCTCCCCGATATATCAATCCCTTAATATAAAGGCGGTAAAAAGCTTCACGAACTGCTTGTACGCAAATTTCATCTAGCGTGAATCTTTCACGGGTCCAATCACTACTCATCCCCATTCGTTTTGATTGTTCTGTTATTCGAGCGTGATATATGTCTTTCCATTCCCACACTTTTTCAACGAATTTTTCCCGTCCTAAGTCTTTTCTCTTAATTCCCTCTTTTAATAATTCTCTTTCAACTACATTTTGTGTAGCGATCCCAGCGTGATCAGTACCAGGTATGAAAAGCGCTTCTTTCTGTTTCATACGCTCATACCGAGTCATTAAATCTTCAATAGAAATAGTGACGGCATGACCCAAATGCAAAATTCCTGTGACGTTCGGTAATGGAATGGTGATACAAAATCTGGGGCTTTTCTCTCTATCTACCAATCCTAATTCGATCTGTTTTTCAGGTTGGAAAAAGCCCTCTCTCTCCCACCACTCATAAATCTCTTCTTCAAGGCCATGATGATCGTAAGCATTTGCAAGACCTTTATTCATATCTATTTCTCCGTACTAGTGAGTACTGTTTAAATCATTTTATTTAATCTTTATTAAAGTTCGCTCGGGTGCAGAACTCCGTTTTTTTCTTTTATCTAAATATTAATCTCCTATGTATTTCTTTTGATAACTTTCCTACATGTTAATGAGAAATTGTTCTAAAACAGTTTAAAAGTAAAATGAATTATTAGTAACTGTTTGGAACAATTTATCGTGAAATTTTTTATAACTATAATATAAATTATGTTCTTGTAATCGAGGTTGACTCCATATGAGCCCATATGATAGTTTTTTGAAAACATGCGAGCCCCATTTAGTTGTGGGCCGAAGAGGCCATGAGAAACGCTTTGAAACGATATTGGCTGATTTCAAAGGGGAAAAGCTTAAGGAAAATTTTGTCCTCATTTCTGGGTCGCCAGGCATTGGGAAAACTAGCCTGCTAAATATTTTCGCTGAGATCGTTAGAAATGAGATGATGGTTTTTGTTCAAGTACCTATAGGAATGGGTGGGAAAATGAACCGTAATTTATTCCGTAATATTTATCAAGCAATTTCTCCTCATTTAACAGAAGAAAAGAAGGGATTTTTGAAGAAATCGAAGGAAGTAGAGATTAAATCTTTTACTACTAAATCAAAATTATCTGATTTTAGTAATGGTTTTTCAGAGAATTTGACATATCGTCCACCGAAATCTCCAATTGTTATTGCTTTAGACCCTCTTGATCGAATTCTAGATTCTGGACAAAAATATGTTATTGATGGGCTACAAGGTCTAATTAAGGCCCTTCAAGGGAAATTTCCTTTATTATTTATCGGTACTTGTCAAGAATACAACCTAGATGAGATGAAAGGACTAGTCCAACTTAGTGAGCATTTTGTATTAGATAGGTTGGATTTCTCTGACTCTAAACTCCTTCTCTCTAAGATTGCTCATGGAAAGCTGCAAAGTAGTAGCCAACTACGAGACGAACTTGTTAAACAGAGTGATCGTTCACCATTCAACCTTGTATTCATCGTAGATGTTGTGAAGTGGATTGAAGACAAAATAAAACAAGAAGGTCTCGACGATAGCGAAAGAACAGTACAAGAGATGGCCCAACCTTTCATCCGTACATTTGCACTCCGAGCTTTTCTTCAAGAAATATTCAAAATCGATGAGGAAGAAAACAAAGTACTTCAACTAATGTTAAGCTCTCCTCGGAATGCTGTTCATCAAGAAACATTTGAGTCAGCAAAGATCCCGAAAAATATTCTCACAAGCTTAGAAACAAAGGCTTTAATTTCCAAACAGGGGGATCACTATCAGTTTACAAGTTATGCGACTTTTTCCACTCTGGGATCAGGGCTTTCAGTTGTAGATCTGAAAACAGAAGTGAGTCTTCTTCTTCAAATTCTCGAAGCAGATATGATTATGGGGTTTGAAATAAACCCTAAAGTCTTGGAACGATTAGAACAGGCTTCCTTTTCAACAGAGCGCTTAGAAGATAAATCAATCCCTAATCGTACAAAATCTCTTTATCAGAGTGCTTTTGAAACCAGAAAATTCTTTGAGGCATATCGTTTGGCATTACTTACTGGCAGCTTTTTGCGAATGGCGAAGGATATTGAGGGTAGTGGTGTCTTTTTTGAGGAATGTGCTCAAGAATTTAATGATCAGGAAAAATTTCCATATACTATAGCGATTTATCGGAAAGCTTTAGGAGCGTATCGTTTTGTAAAGAATGAGAGAAAACGAAAAGATATCAGTCAGCGAACTGCTATGCTCTACCTTCAAAATGCTGAAAAATACAATAAACAAAATCAACTAGAGCTGGCACGCTCGTCATACTACCACGCGTTTAAACTATTTGAACGAGCAGATGACATTAATTCAGCTACAGACACTGCCAATAAAGCAATCCAGACCTATACTTCTGATGATCAAGCTATATTTTTCAAAAAACTTTTGGCGAGCATTACACCGATATCAGCAAAGGTGCCGCCTGAAACTAACGTTTGAAACGGGTGAGAATTATGAGTACAGAACAAAATAATAAAATTAGCCGAATTAAAGACCACAAAGCAAAAATTGAAAGTGAAAATACTCAAATTCAGCAAAGGATACACGATTTTCAAAGTGAAAGTAATAAAGCTTTGGAAAGTTTTTCTGGAAGTCTAGGCCAATCTAGAAACACAGTCCTTTCTGAAATTAACTCCTTGATAGGTAGTATAGATGATCTTACAAAAGAATTAGATGAATATAAGAAAAAAACTCTTGTTTCAGAAAAAGATGCGTTGAGTAACCGCTTAAATGATCTGTTAGGACAGGTTACTTCTGGTGTTCAAAAACTCCAGAAAATTATTGTTGATTTATCATCTAAGCAAGAAGGAGATGTTTCTACCATCTATTCTCAAATGGCTGGGAAAGTCAATATCGGTTTAAGTGATATTTATTCTACTCAACGAGATCAAATATCTGAATTTGAGAATTCCATTTCTAACAAATTAGCACAAATTCAAAGAGATATTGTCAGTACTGTAGAAAGTGAAAGTGCTAATCAACGTGAAATGACCGAGAGTGTTGCTTCCTCATTTTTGGAATCATTAGCTGATTTTCAATCTAAAATCAGAGATTTTAGTGACTCTAAAGAAATTAGTGTTGATACTATCTTTGCTGGAACAGTCAGC
>CAZALJ010000227.1:0-4234 GCA_964485715.1 uncultured archaeon | reverse complement strand
TTGATAACGCAGGACAGGAAAGATTTGATTTCATGCCGCAGATAACAATGAGGGGCGCAGATGCTGTGATTGTACTCGCAGATGGTACCAATATGGCCAGTATCGAAAAAATCTCCTATTTCTTAGAATTAACTCGGGAAGAAGAATATCGAGCTAGTGATGGCATAATTCAAATACCAGTTTTCATTCTCCTAAACAAAAAGGATCTAATTGAACGTGGTTGTTACATAGGCTTGGAAAGTGTTCGTCATATGATTGGCTCTAGAGAGGAATACGATTTTTATGAAACCTCAATGAAAACTGGTGATGGAGTCGATGATACGATTCGATCTTTGATATCCAAACTATACGAAAAAACTCTTGAACAGAAATAACAGATTTATTATAATTCCTCTTTATAACGAGAATTTTCAGCCTCAAAAATGATTCTTCTAATTGTTTCTTCCAAATGGTAGCTCTCTGAGAAAATCTTAGCATCTTTTGAGGGGGTAGGTATTTTACCAACTTGCCGCGAAAAGGTAAATTTTGTGATATCTTCTTCTGTCTTATCTACATATCGTCTTAACGTTTTGAGATTGGGGAAATTGTTATTCTTATCAGGTTCTTCTCTTAGGCGATGATTGGCAATGTCAACATATTTTTTCAAGATTTCACAACCAATAAATCTTCGATTATGCTTCTTCGCAACTACAGCGGTAGTTCCTGAACCAACAAACGGATCAAACACAATATCCTCTGGATCTGTCGTTGCAAGGATTAATCGTGTAACCATATCCTCTGGAAACTGACAAGGGTGTTTAGTTTGTTCTTCATGATTATGTTTAACATTTCTAAAAGCCCAAACGTCACCTGGATTCTTTCCTCTCGGGTCAGATGTAAATTTTCCGTAGTACTTCCCCTTTCTGTAACCTTTTTTTCTTGGATATTTTTGAGGAACTCGAATATCATCTAAATTAAATTTATAGTCATTAGATTTAGTAAACCACAATATCGTTTCATGACGATTAGAAAATTTATGTTTTGCATGAGTTCCATGCTGCCGAATCCAAACAATTCTATTTCTGGGAATAAAACCCAATTCAATAAAGAGGGGAAAAAGCATGATGTCCCAAGGAAAATGCGCTCCTCTTTCGCTTACATAAGTTCCAATCTGGTAAAAAATAGAACCTGTGTCTTTAAGTACCCTCCTGCATTCAGTCAATACTTTATTGGACCACATCAGATAATTTTCTAAAGTTGTCTTTTTTTCATACTCTTTTCCTATTCCATAGGGTGGGGAAGTGACTATTAGATCAATAATTCCCTCTGGAATTTTCTTAGAGAATTTAAGAAAATCCTCGTTATAGATTTTGTTGTACATAATCATGAGACGATATTACCTCTTCAAAGCCATTCCGTAAGGTTAATTTCGATTCTGTTATATGTGATCTTGTCAATTCTTCCAAATCCTATCCGTTCAAGCTGGATTATGTCATCTTCTTGAAATTCTAGTGCTGATCTTTCTATGTATCCTTTTTCACTTTTTAGCGAATCAGGATTAATTTCTCCGTCAATATATAAAGTGCCAGGTACATTGGCTATCAGTTCCATACAGTAATTGAATGGCACCCACTGAATTTTTGTGAAATTTAAAGACGGATCATCAACATAACTCGATTCTACTAAGAATTTTTTGCCTTTTAAAGTTTTAACTTCCTTAATTTTTATATTGAAAAGATCTTTCAATCTAATTATTTCCCCTGGAACTATTACATCTAGATCTCCGCAGCTTACATAAAAGACATTATCATAAGGGATTCTTCGGCTGCCAAGCTCTTCATTTTTTGGATGATAAGCAATTCTAACATCCTCTCCAGGTAAATTGGAGACCTGTAGTTCTATTGGATCTAAAACAGCAAATAAACGCTTTGCAATATCGTCTACAATCTTCCTATTGATTGCTAGTATGACCGACATATCTACCTCCGGTTGTCCTGTACTTAACTGCATTTCAAAAGCCAGTTGTCGAATAGTTTCAGGCACAATACCTCGGCGACGCAATCCTGAAAGTGTACTTAACCTAAAATCGTTCCAATTATCAATAATACCCTTATTTATGAGGTCACGAATTTGTCTTTTTTGAACAGGCACATCCGTTATCCGAAGCCTCGAAAAATGAACAAATCTTGGTGATCGTAATCCGAGAATCTCTCTGATGTAATTTTGCAAAGGCACTTTCTGTGCAAATTCTTCCGACCTCAATACATGTGTAATCCCAAGTAATGAATCCTCTATAGAAACTGCATAATCATAAAGAGGCCAAACACGATATTTATCACCCTGCAGGCAATGAGATGCTTCTATTACTCGCATAATCGAAGGATCACGCAATGCAGCGTTTAAATGAGACATATTAATCTTTAATCGAAGTGATAACTCACCTTCAGGACTATCTTCAAGCATACGCTCCCATAATTCGAAATTTTCAGAGGTGGAGTGATTCCGGTGCTCGCACTCTTTTTTCTTATGTCTATAATCTCGAACTACATCTGTGGGGCAGCTACATACGTAAGCATTCCCTCCATCAATCAAATTATTGGCATATTTATAGTACATGGGTATCCTATCGGATTCATTAATTTCCTCGTCCCATTCGATGCCCATATAATGATAATCATTGCGAATACTGTCATAATACTTAAGTTCAACCTTCCGAGGGTTGGTATCTTCAAATCGAAGGATCAACTTACCATTATAATGTTTAGCATAATAGTAATTGATAAAACCAGCATAACCGTGTCCAATATGTAAATACCCACTTGGTTCGGGAGGTAGTCTTGTGCACACTTTACCATCTATAGCTCCTTCAAGTGAAGGTAATGTAGTCTTCTTTTTCTTAATTCTTTCCTCTTTTTCAAAAAATTCTGGATAATTTTCCCGACAGAACTGTTCTATACTTTTTGGATCCATTTTATTTACTAAGACTATCTTGGATGATACTAAGTCAGCTATTTCCTTTGCTTGCCCCTTTAATTCTGGATAAGCTGCAATAATTGCCCCCAATACTGAACCAGTCTTTGCTTTACCATGTATCAAGGCATTTTCGTGAACGAACTTGTCAATGATTTTATCAATATTCAAAATATCCACTCTTCTCTATAAAATGTCACGAGTTGAAATTTTTTTTGAGGAAGCAAAAGCTTCAACTGCTTTAATCAATTTAACTAGATGTCTAGGCAATAAATGAAGCTTGTCTAGGAAAATATGTCCGTATAGCAATAATACAAATTTTATTAATTATTAACCTTTTTCCCT
Organism: uncultured archaeon; assembly: GCA_964485715.1. Classification (GTDB taxonomy): domain Archaea; phylum Asgardarchaeota; class Heimdallarchaeia; order Hodarchaeales; family Hodarchaeaceae; genus Hodarchaeum. Next base: position 940 of record CAZALJ010000227.1, on the reverse strand, counting down.
CCAATGAGAATTAAATCTCATAATCGGGTTCTTAAAATGCAGAAACTATCCCTAGAAAATATAATAAATCAAGATTTGGGTGATTTCAAAAATTGTCCTAAGTTTTATGATTGTGAGGACTGTGAAAAGCCACTTTGTGTTACGATTGTGGCTATTGCTGATTTTCCAAGTAAGTCAGGACATTTTCAGATTGTAGGTTTTGTAAATAATAAAGATCGTGAGGAGCATATTGCGATTATTAAAGGCGATATTCTAAACAAAGAAAATATTCTAACACGCGTTCATTCAGCTTGTTTGACTGGAGATGCCTTAGGATCTTTAAGATGCGATTGTGGTCCCCAATTAGCATACTCTCTAGCCAAAATAGATGAAGAAGGTCTAGGTGTTGTACTCTACATGCAACAAGAAGGTCGAGGGATAGGCCTCCTGAATAAACTTCGCGCGTATGCTTTACAGGATAATGGGTTCGATACATATGATGCAAATGTTGCTCTAGGTTTTTTTCCAGATCAACGAGATTATGAAGTAGCTGGGGAAATGTTATCAAAGTTAGGAGTAAAGAGTATTAGATTATTAACAAATAATCCTGAAAAAATTAAGCAACTGGGATTATATGTCAAGATTATTGAAAGAATCCCGATTGAACTTCCTATAACAGAGTTCAGTCTAAACTATATGGAAACAAAAAAGTTAAGGTTTGGCCACTATTTATCAACACACATGAGTTCAAAATCCCCTTAATTCTTTTTTTTAAGAAGAGAAAAACGATCATTTATTTCTTTTAATTTACATAAATCAACTTTGATAATCTCTCTATCATATGTAAGTGATCTGTTGATTTTTTCTTCAATGTCTGTACTGATAGAAAAACTTTAATGAAAAAATTAACTGACCTTGACTTAACTTGATTAAATAAGGTAAGGGGTTTTCATTGAGTCAA
>CAZALJ010000226.1:0-4260 GCA_964485715.1 uncultured archaeon | reverse complement strand
TACAACCACAAGGGTGACTGCAGCAATTGCTTTAGGAGTAAATGCATTTTTTTCCAATAATAAAAAGTTTCAAAAGAAATATTATAATGAATTTAGAAAAAAGATCAAAAAACAAGATTCTTTCGTAAAACAAGGATATGCCATTGGTTTGGGTTTACTTGCTAAGTACCCTAGAACTCAAAAAGACAGTCTTAAGGCAATTCTAGCTGCTTATGATCCACTTGAAATGGGAAATCCTAGCTATTTTTTGATTGGGCTCACACTCGCAGCAATATATACTGAACGAGCAGAGGAAGGTTATGATTTTATAATTGGATCTATCGTCCCACGTTTATCAGACAAAGAAAGTAGACGCATTGCCATGATATGTACAGCGTTTTTGTTCCCGTTAATCCCTGATCCAGAAAGAAGGATTGAAAAACTAGAAAAAATGGTAATTCAAGGGATAGAATTTCATTCAAAATTTGGAACTGACTCTGCATTAATTTTAACTTACTTTTCACTTGCCAGAGACAAAAAAGCACAACAAAACTTTCTCATTCGTTTATTAGGGCTTAAGGATTTAGATCCTGATTATGATCAGATTTACAATATTCTCAAAGAAAGCAAAAAAGTATCTGATATTTTACAGGCTTTATTACAGTGCAATACTCTAGATATCAAGGCTGCAGGAATAAATGCTAGTTTTTTCCTTGAATCTGAAGAATCTCAACCTGACTTAGAAGCATTCATTAAAGAAGGACTTCAACAACGGGGTTCAGGTTATTTTGACCGTTTTCTAGTTCTATTAAGGACATTGTCCTTTATTCTTATGCGTAAAGACTATGCCCGCGCAAAAGATTTTGAAATCTTTTTCCATTCGAACGACCAGCGAATAAAGCGATTTGCAGGCCTTTCCTATGCTTGTCTTAAAGCAATGAATCCTGATGATCACCTGCAAGAAATTCAAGAAGTTTATTCCAAGCTAACAACAGAATTAGATGAATATGTACGTTGGGGATTACTTGTGGGCGTATCAATGTATGAAAGCATTGGCCATGATATTCTTGATGATGAATTGATTATTGGACTCTTATTATTGTGTCTTGGTTTTATTGATGTGAGTACATTATTATTACTTTCTCAAGCCATGATATACAAATATTATCAAGAATAACTCCTCTGTCTGGTCTAATTGTAGAAATAGCTATTTTATAAAAATAAGATGACTGTCAGACCTTCAATTTCGAATTATCATATTCGTTGTCGCCATCGATAATAATTTACCATATAACGGAACGTTTGTACCATTCTTTCGGGACTAGGGAAGATTGGATAATCTTGAGACTCAAGGTATTTTATCGCAGGTGAATATTGCGCCGTCAGTAAGGTTGTTATTAGAACAGGTTTTTGGTACCTTAAGGAAAGCTTAAGAATTTCTTTAAACAGGTTAACTTCCAAATCAGAGATAAATTCCATCTGTGGTTTCTGTTCATCATGAATTAAAGAAGATTTTTTATACAAATTTGCAAGATAAGATATCCCCCCAACCCCTAACAAGAAAACTGCTTCAACTCTTGGCATTTCTTGAAAGATAATCTCAATAATATCTAGTATGATATTGACATTGAGTGTGGCAACTGTATCGATTGGATTACCTTTTGACCAATAAGGGGGTAAAAACTTATCAATGCGGTTATACGCTGACTCGCTTAATGGAACTAAATTAATTCCATACCTAGAGCATGCATCTGCAGCCATTACTCCCCATCCTCCTCCCCGCGTTAGAATAACTACCTTTCCACTGGGAAATTTACAATCAGACCATTGCTTGAAAACTAAAACTAGATCAAACATCTCTTCGAGAGATTTTACCATAATAGCTCCAGATTTTTCCAAAATATTATTGAAAACTTGATCATTACCAGTTATAGCTCCAGTATGAGAAAGAGCTGCTTGACGACCTGCTTTTGATCCCCCTGCTTTTAGAATGATTATTGGCTTAGTTTTGGATACTTCTTTCACTAATTTAACAAATCGACGAGCGTCTCGAATTCCTTCAACATAAAGGCCAAGAACTTTCGTTCGTTCATCGTATTTACCAAAGTATTCTAAGTAATCCGACATTGACAAATCGGCCATATTTCCAGCAGATACATAAGTATTGAGTCCAATTCCTCTCCTAGATGCAACTGAAATGCCAATTGTACCAATATTACCTGATTGAGAAACAAAGGTCATACCACCTTGTTTCAAACCTGTCACAGGCCACATAACAGCTGTCAATCCTACCCCCGTGGAGACAATTCCCATCCCATTTGGACCGATAATACGGATATCATTTTGTTGAGCAAAAGTGATTACTTTTTCCTCTAATTTGCGCCCTTCCTCTCCAGATTCTCTGAAGCCAGCAGAGATTATGACCACGTGATGCACATCTCGTTGCGCTGCTTGTTCAAGAATTGACATTACATACTGTGCTCTGATAATTATAATGATTAAATCAAGTTCAACATTTTCAGGTATGTCAAGGATAGATGGATAAGCTTTATACCCTAGAATTTCTTTTGTTCGGAGATTGATAGGGAAAAATTGTCCCTGGTAGTTATTTTGAATAATATTGAGAGCAACAAGAAATCCCCATGATGATATTTGATCACTCGCTCCTACTAGCGCAATAGCTTTGGGTTTAAAGAAAGGATCCAGATTTAGAGGCATTGAACATCATCTACGAAATTATCAAACGAAATGTGTCAGAATTTACATATATCTTTTAGGAGAAGGCGTTACGGAGGAAGAAGCTCTGAGATAATAAAGATTCTTTTAAGATTCAAGAGAAGGCTTTTATGGTTATGAAATATTCACTTTTCAATGGGTAATTTACGATGCAACTCTTGAAAACTAATGAGTTAGAAGAAAGTTGGAAAAACCTTATCTATCCTCCCAAGCAATTGGGAAATGCTACTCTTGATCTTACAGTGAAAAAACTCTTTACATTCAAGAATCGAGGAGCACTAGATTTTGGAGGGAGTGAATATCAACCTGTTACGCTAGAACCTCTCATGCCAAAAATCGAAGATGATCCAAAGTACGGTTGGTGGACTCTTTCCAAAGGGCGTTATATTGTAGAGTACAATGAAAATCTTCCTAGGAAGAACTGTTTAGCATTGGTCTACCCTCATCAGCGGCTTCAAATGACGGGATGTTTTCATGCCCCCTTTATTATTGAACCTTCTAGGGATTCTCAGCTTTTTCAAGGATTATTGATTGTTAGTGAAGAAGGAGTTCGAATTAAAGAGAATGCCCTGATATCCACAGTAGTTACTATTCTAATAGATTAGATATACTTTTCATCAGGTTCATCAATTTCTGGAATATTAGTTCGAGCAATTCGGTCAAAAAACTCCAATTCATTGAGATATTGTGAGATAACGATGTGACCTCCTTCAAGCCTTAAATAGATTTTTTGGCCTTGGAAGAAATCATCACTAAGAATGATTATATCAAATTCTTCTTTACGAGAGGAATCAATATGCTTGTTAGTAATAGAAATCGGCCGAGACCAGGTCAAAGGCTCTGAATCAAGAATTACAAAATGTTCAGCTGGGATAACTTCAAAACCTAACAGAAGATCTTTCATAATCCACAGTGGAATAGCAAATTGATTATTTTCCCAGTAACCGAGGAGAGCGAGATCAATTCTATCGAAACTGGAATCTTTTTGGATGGATTGTCTGAGAATGAAACTAATCTCAACTTTCTGAAGGAATACTTGTAGAAATACCCAGAAAAAGGTTTTAGCTCTCATCTTATATACTTCTAAGGGAAGTTCGAAAAGATTGGTAATTGATGCCCCAAAATCGCCAACTTCGAACTCCAAAAACCATATTCGATGCCCCAAACCCAGATAATCATGAATCGATTGTTGTTTCAACTTTTTCTTATTCACCATTTTATCTCACTTTCACTATTCACTCTCAGAGACCCTTTATAAACACCTAAATTTCAGTTTTCACGCATCACCTCCTTGAAAACGCAACTCTGACCTCAACACAAGACGTAACCACCGATTAAAGCATCTAGCTATACATGCAAGACGATAACACTGCTTTACCAAGAATTGAGTTTCATTTGTTATTGCATCAAACGAATAATCGTGTAAACGATTAATAAGAGATGATAAAACCACCCAGAGAGCATCAAACACCATGGCTAACCCGTAGAGAAATAATCGTGTTTTGGGCCTAATACTATTTGTAACGGCTTTAAAATCGTTAATGC
>CAZALJ010000225.1:2308-4278 GCA_964485715.1 uncultured archaeon | reverse complement strand
TACTACTTTTATATTTACTTTAACAAATTGAATCATCACACTAGAACCTATTAACGTATTTATCGGCAAAGAAAGGATGGAACTTTCTTAAAACAGAGATTATTTATTGATTCAACTCTATTGAGGAATTTTGTGTAATATAAAACTCTTTACCATAAAGATAGTCTATTTAAAGAGTTTGTGTAATTTTAATACAGAATTATTTAACTGTAAAAAACATCCATGAGATGTAAAAAACTACCCCAAACTAATCTCAGCTTGATATTGCTCAAAAGATGTTTTTTTAGGAGTTAATCATTATGGATAACGACGAAAAAGATACTGAAGAACCTCAAAATGAAGAGGATGAGGTTGTTGATCTTAAAGAATCTATTCGTGAAATAAAACAAGAATTACGTGAACATATGAGGGAGTTAAAGGATGAAATTGGACATATTAAGGATGAAGTGCAACCAGACCCTCCAATGAGAAGACCAAGAGCACGACGACATCCTAGAAAACCACGAAGAGACATATCCATCCGAGTAGATGATGATGAATGGAATGATTGGGGAGAACGCTTTGGCAATTCCCTTGAACACTACATTGGAGGCATTTTAGATTCCATTGGTGATACTATCGATCGTACTGTTGGTTCTATCTTCCAAACCCACCCCTCTTATCGCTCAAGACGAAAAGGAAGAAGAAAAGAACCGTATTTTGTTTCAGAAAAAGAACTGGATGAATTCTTCCAGCAAGGAGCATCAATCATGGGAGCTCTTTCTGACCAAACACGGCTCCAAATGTTGAAAGAACTTGAAAAACAACCCCTCCGACAATCAGACTTATCTGACCGAACGAACACCCGAGGTGGTAACTTCAAGCATCATATTACTATTTTAAAGGATGAAGGATTAGTTCGGCAGGAAGGGGTTCGTGAACGCTATATGTTAACATTCTCGGGACGTGAAGCACTTAAATTGGTAGAATTTCTTTATTCTCGTACTAAGAAGCGGATACCAATTCCTGTATACGCCACAGATGAAGAAGAAGAGCAAGAGGAATTCCCTGAAGAGGAGGAGTAGGTTCAATGAGAACAATACAGCTCAAAGATGAAATATATGATTGGCACGGAAAAGCGGAAATTCTTCACGCTCCTCTTTACAAAATCACTCTTACAGAACCTGCAAAAATAATGGAAATAATTACTGATTCTTCAAACGGAATAGTAATTCTAGGACGTGTTGAAGCAATAGTGGATGCAATTGTCTATACTGACTCTCATGGAGCTGTTGGCAGCACAACGACTTTTTCGGGAACTAATTTAGTCATTTTAGGTCTTCCAATCACTGATTTAGAGGGTTCCCTCAAAAAGAGCGAGCTTGATGACCAAAAAAGACTCCATTGGAAAAATGAAGCTTATATGATGATTAGGAAAATCAAAAGGCGAATCGAAGATCCTGGTCTGCGAATGCATCTTGATTTTGAGGATGACGAAGAATTTGATTACTTTATCTTCGGTCGACGAAACTTTCTCCTTGTGGGGTCAGAAAAAAAATTCGTTCTAATTCATAACAAACAAATTTCTGTCCGTGATGGAGAGAGAAAACTGGTGCAGGTTGGACAAGACGGAATTGTAATTGCGAAAAGAGATAAAGTTCTAAATATTGGTGGGACTTCAAGAAACAACCTGGGTTCGTTGCTAGGGGAATTTGGAGTAAATATTGCTTCTTTAGTTCTCGATCAAATCATTTGGGATTAATCCACAATTTTTTTTCCTTTTTTTGAACTGACAATTCCATAGCTTCTACTTACGAGGAATGACCACATTAATAATGATGTCTCTAATTTTTGTTCCATCTGTTTTATCGTATTTTGCTAAGAATCTTTTCCAATAATCGACTGGAATACCAACCAAATCAAACAATTCTTTTATTATTATATACATTTCAATGATTAAATCGGAATTATTCTTTAAGATTGACTCATCA
>CAZALJ010000225.1:0-2208 GCA_964485715.1 uncultured archaeon | reverse complement strand
TATTATATACATTTCAATGATTAAATCGGAATTATTCTTTAAGATTGACTCATCACCAGGCCTGCGTAGTAAGGTTCGACTAGTGGCTAGAACGTCAACTGCTACTTCATTTAGCTTAACATTTTTGTCCTGTGCCAATGAGATCTCTTTAAATTCATTTTCTTCAGCAAATTTCATTGCCTCGATATTTGCAGCTAGTACAGTAAAACCATCTGAGTCGCTTTTGATATAGTGGAAGATTATATCGTCTTTTGGGACTTTATTCATAAGGAAGGGGCCTAATTGTGAGAAATTAATTCGTTTCATCTGATCAAAAGAAATTTGATAGTATTTCATTTGTTTTAACCATTAGTAAGATAAAAAAAAAAGAAAGTTAGGTGAAATTGGTGTGGTTGATATCTGATTTTCATCACTCAGTACAACCAATGGATTAATTTCGTCAATTGTATATAAAGTTGTCTATTAGATTAATTTATATCGAATTTAGCTTTGGTTCATGAGAAGGAGCTGTTGGACCAAATGTCGTAGGTGTTATCGATCATATTCTTTTAGAGAGATGGAATAGGTACTTGAGGCATTACATATCTCTTTCATTGTGTGTTAGGTTGTCATGTGTTTGCCTTCTCTTGACCAGTTGAAAATCTCCACTCAAAAAATTCTGATAGTTTTTTACCCATTCCGTCCATTTAAAGGATTTGGCCGAGATGACCTAGAGAACAAAACTCTTATGTAGTAACTATTCTTCCTTACGTAATTTTTTTGAAATTTATACCTACTCGATGGTATAATGAACATTTTAAGGCAAAATTTCAATTACTGTTTTGTCATTTTTAATAACTCCACACTTCTGTTATCATCCAATGATTGCCTCCACAGGTAAAAACGGGCCTGTTTTTGATTGTTTGTTCTTTTTAATATCATCTGGAGATCCTGCAGCTATTATTTCCCCTCCACTGGGGCCCCCTCCAGGACCCAGCTCTATTAAATAATCTACATATGATAAAATGTCTATATCATGCTCAATTATCAGAACTGTATTTCCTTGATCAACTAATTTGTCTATCAAATTTACAAGTTTCAGGACATCATTATAATGTAAACCTGTAGTTGGTTCATCTAATACATAAATTGTGTTACTTTTTCTCACTCTCCCCAATTCTTTAGCTAACTTTATCCTTTGAGCTTCACCTCCACTTAATGTTGTTGCAGGTTGGCCTAGTGTGATATAACCCATTCCAATTTCATCAAGGATTTTCAAGTGATTCAAGATTTTTTCTTCATTCTTGAAAATATCACGCGATTCGGAAACAGTTAACTTTAGAATTTCATGGATATTCTTTCCTCTATATTTCACATCAAGAATCTCAGGTTTGTATCCCGTTCCATCGCATTCCTCACAAGATAACCCTATTTTTGTAAGAAATGAAATCCGTAAATCAATGACACCAATCCCCTTACATTGAAGACAACGCCCCTTGTCACTATTAAAGGAGAAGTGGCCCGCACTATAATTCCGTTTTTTTGCTAATGATTGTTTGGCCAATAATTTTCGAATATTGTCCCAAGTTCCGATGTAGCTCACAGGATTTGAAGTCTTTGAGCGACCAATGGGAGACTGGGAGACAACAATACAATCACTAATATTCTCCCAACCTGACATCTTTCCTTTGATTTCATCGATTTGAATGAACTCCTCCTCTTCTTCACCATTCATTCTGGCAAAATGTTCTCGTAACAAAGGTACGAGCGTTTCACTTATCAGGGAGCTTTTTCCACTCCCAGAAACTCCAGCAATTCCAACCATGAGCCCTAGCGGTATTTTTACTTCGATGTTCCTTAGATTGTTTGTAGTTACATCCTTCAGAATGAGGAATTTAGTTGATTTCGTTGGGTTTCTTCGTTGGCTCTGGTTTTTCTTTGGAATTTGAAGCTCTCCACTCATGAACTTGCCAGTAATTGACTTTGTATTTTTCTTAATTTCTTCTATCGTCCCTTGAAAGACGATTTCCCCACCTAATTTTCCTGGACCTGGGCCTAAATCGATGATTTGATCTGCTTTTGAGATAATATTTCGATCATGTTCAACAATGATAACAGAATTTCCCAGATCTTTTATTTCTTTTAATATAACCATCAGACTGTTTTTCTCAAGTTCGTGCATCCCCATTGAAGGTTCGTCAAGAACAAAAATTAGTGAATCAAGACCAG
>CAZALJ010000224.1:0-4284 GCA_964485715.1 uncultured archaeon | reverse complement strand
CCAACAGAGACTCATCCACATTATAATATGTCATCCTTAGAGCTTGTGACAACACGATTACACTCTGGGGGAAAATTTGATCATTCTTCCTATAAAGTAAGTGGTGGTCTGCATGGTGTTGGAATTGCTGTAGTTAATGCAATATCCAGCTGGATGCAGGTCAAAGTCAGAAGGAATGGGGGACCAATTTTAATGCAAGAATATGTCCGGGGAGAAACTATTTCTCACGGATTGATTGAAGTAGAAGAAGAGTGGGAGGATAAGAGTGGTACTTACATAACTTTTATTCCTGACCGTGAGATCTTTGAAACTGTTCATTTCAACATTGTTACAATTAAAAATCGGATACGTGAGCTCGCTTTTTTGAATAAGGGCCTGACTATTACCTTAATAGATAATCGCAAGCCAAAAGAAGATCTTGAACTTGAAGAGATCTCAGAAGAGGAAGAAAATGTTTGGGTTTTTCGTTACGATGGAGGAATCCAAGCCTACGTTGAACAGTTGGCTACAAATCGCATTCATGAAGACATTCCCTATTTTGATGAAACTATAGAAACTACTCAAGTTGAAGTAGCTATAGCATATGACAGATCAGAGAGAGACTTAATTTATACATTTACTAATAATATCTATACTCGTCATGGAGGGACACATCTTTCAGGGTTTAAATCAGGCCTAACTCGAGCAATCAATGCTTACGTTCAGAAAAATGAACAATTAGTAAGGAATACCCATTTGAAAAAAGAATTAAAAGAAAAGCGTTCAATTTTTAGTGGAAATGATGTTCGGGAAGGATTAGTTGCTGTTGTTTCTGTGAAAGTCATGAACCCGCAGTTTGAGGGGCAGACCAAAAGCAAATTAGGCAATAGCGAAGTAAAAGGGATAGTTGAACGTTGTGGTTATGAAAACATTCTGAAATTCCTTGAAGAACATCCAGAAAGTGCGAAAGAAATTATAGAAAAGTGTGAACTAGCAGCAACTATTCGGATGAAGTTCAGACAAATCCGAGAAGCAGCAAAAAAGACTCAAGCCAAAGGTACGGGAAAGCTCATCGATTGTACTGAAACAGATCCCGTTAAACGTGAAGTTTTTCTCGTAGAAGGGAATTCTGCAGGAGGTACTGCTATAGAAGGACGGTTCAGTGAGTTTCAGGCGATTCTTCCATTGCGAGGGAAGGTGATAAATGTGGAGAAAGCAAGATTGGAGAAAGCTATGCGTAATAAAGAGATTCTCGAGATAATTAGAGCAATTGGCGCTGGATATAAAGAGAATTTCCAGATCGAAAAGGTGCGATACAACAAAGTTATATTATTAATGGATGCAGATATTGATGGTCATCATATTGTCTGCTTACTCCTCACATTCTTCTTCCGTTATATGCCTGAATTAATTGATGAGGGTTATCTTTATATAGCCCAACCTCCCCTATATCGTATAAAGAAGGGAAATAAAGAGAGATATATTCTTTCTGACCAGGAGAGAGACCGATTAGTTGAGGAGTGGGGAAAAAATGTTGAGATCAGCCGTTTCAAAGGCTTAGGAGAAATGAATCCGATTCAACTCCAGGAAACAGTAATGGATCCTTCTAAACGCACCTTATTACAAGTTACTCGGAATAACATTATCGAAGCGGAACGAATTTTTAACACATTGATGGGTGATGAAGTCGCCCCTCGGCGTGAATTTATCGAGACACATGCTCTAGAAGCTGAAAACTTAGATGTTTAAGCAAGGAATGTTGGATAATAATGAGCAGTAACATAAAATCAACCCCCATTGAAAGAACAATGTCGAAGAGTTACCTAGAATATTCTATGTCAGTCATTACTAGTAGGGCTTTACCACATGTTCGGGACGGACTTAAACCAGTCCATCGTCGCATTTTATGGGCTATGCACAATTTAGGCTTAGTACACAATAAGCCTCCCCGAAAATGTGCACGAACCATTGGTGAAACCCATGCAAAATACCATCCTCATGGAGAGACAGCAGTATACGATGCTTTAGTAAGAATGGCTCAACCATTTTCTTTACGATACCCCCTAATACAGGGACAGGGAAATTTTGGAAGCATGGATGGTCAGCTAGCAGCAGCTCAGCGTTATACGGAGGCTCGTATGCGGAGAATTACTGAAGAACTTCTTAAAGACATTGAAAAAGATACTGTTGATTTCATGGATAATTTTGATGGACTGGACAAAGAACCAATCATTCTTCCTGCTAGGATTCCTAATCTTCTGATTAATGGTGTTATGGGTATTGCTGTCGGGATGGCGACATCAATGCCTCCACACAATCTCACTGAAGTGATAGATGGTGTTATTGCGACAATTCAAAATCCTGAGATTAGTATTGGAGAATTAATGAAATATATTCCTGGTCCTGATTTTCCTACTGGTGGTGTTATATTTGGGACATCTGGGATTAAGCGAGCATACCACACAGGTAGTGGGAATGTAATTTTACGTGCAAAATATAAGGTTGTAGAGAAAAAAAATAAAACCAAAATAATAGTGACAGAAGTTCCATATCTCGTTAAACGTCAAGATACAGTTGAACATCGAGGTTTAGTTGACATAATTGGACGGATGAAAGACTCTGGCAAACTTCCAGAAATTGGAAATATAAAGAATGAGTCGAACCTTATTCATGGAACTCGCATCGTAATCAATCTTAAAAAGGCGGCTAATCTTGACATAGTATTGAATCGATTGTTTAAATATACTCCAATGCAAATTTCATATTCCATAAAGAATATGGCACTTGTAGATGCTCGAGTGGGAAATGAAACTCGGTTTAGACCGAAAAATCTTAATTTGAAAGAGTTAATCACTCAATTCATTGATCATAGACTTGAAATTGTTGTTCGTCGATCTGAATTCGAGCTCAGAAAAGCCCAAGAACGCGCTCATATTCTTGAAGGACGAAAAATAGTGGTAGAAAACCTTGATGAGATTTTATCGGTGATTCGAAGCTCAGAGACAGGAGCAGAAGCTCAAAAAACGTTGATGAACCAATATTCACTTTCCGAAATTCAAGCAAAAGATATTCTTTCACTCCCTTTACGGAGCTTGACTCGTTTTGATCGTCAAAAAATCATTAAAGAACATGAAGAAATTCTGAAGGCAATTCAAAATTATCAAGAGATCTTGAAGAGCGAAGATCGCATTTTTGATATAATTACCGAAGAACTAGAAGAGATTAAAAGAAAATATGGTGATGAACGTCGAACAGAGATTTTGAGAGACGATTCCGAAGGATTTCAAGATTGGAACGGCAAAACAGAGGAAGACTTCATTCCAAAGGAAGATGTCGTAATCACAATAACCCAAAATGGGTATATTAAGTCAATATCTGCTGAAGCCTATACAGCTCAACACCGAGGAGGGAAAGGGATCAAATCAATGGAGATTGGAAAAGACGATTTCCTTAAAGAAATGATTGTAGCATCGTCTCATGATAGTATTCTTTTCTTTACAGTAAAAGGGAGAGTCTTCAAGGTTCGTGCTTATCAAGTTCCCCTATCTAAGCAACGCGTTACAAAGGGGATTAATATTGTGAATTTGATAAGAATGGAAAAAGACGATGAAATTGAAACAATGATCCCTGTCTCCGAATTTGATGCTAACTATTTTTTGGTTTTAGCAACTAAAAGTGGGTTGGTTAAGAAAACCCCCCTTGGTGACTATGCTAACATACGTTCCACGGGCATTATAGCAATTCAACTTAGAGATCAAGATATGATTGTTGGTGTTAAAGTCACCGATGGAACCAAAGATATGATGTTGGCAACCCAGAAAGGTAAGGCAATCAGATTTTTTGAAGCTGAAGTTCGGGCTGTTGGGCGAAGTAGTATTGGTGTATTAGGAATACAGTTACGACCACAAGATATTGTAGTAGATATGGCAATTGTTGATGAAAAAAAGACATTATTAACAGTATGTGAAAATGGTTATGGTAAAAGAACCGAGTTCAATCGGTACCGAATCACTCGTCGAAATGGAAAAGGTGTTATTAACATTAAAACAAGGGAAAGAAATGGCGATGTTATCGCTGTTAAAAGTGTGGCAAATGCAGATTATTTAATGCTAGTCGCAAGCGATGGAAAACTGATTCAGACTCCTATAAAAGATATTCGGACTATTGGGAGATCCACTTCTGGAGTAACGTTGATGAGACTAGACAAAAGCAAAGGGGTTAAACTTACTTCTGTTGCCATTCTTTCAGAAGGAAAAAATGGTTAGGCGGAAAAAATCATGACTAAGGCTGCTAAAACATCTAAAA
>CAZALJ010000223.1:0-4289 GCA_964485715.1 uncultured archaeon | reverse complement strand
ATGTTTTCAATTGGGAAATCCATTTTCAAACCTCAATGTTACTGAAACTGATTTTTGCAGCCGTGTCTATCTGTATCAAATAATTAAATGGATATTTTCAAGTCTTTTCTGCAATGCTTCAGGGTTTTCCTCTTTAATTATAATCGAAGAGCAAAGCAAATTTGGTATAAATGTTCTGAAAATTCAACCTTTGTTGACAAACCGTTTTATGTGTTCACGAAAGTGATTCCATCTTCATTAAAGATGCAACTTTTATTAACGCTTAATTTAACTTCGTTTTCTATCTTACAATCATCGTTATAATCTGTGTAATAACATCAGAAGGTATTTCTCATGAATAATACGAGCAACCAAATTTTAGATCGTCTTTCTTTGGATGGAAAGCTCGCAATAATTACAGGAGCAGCATCTGGTATCGGATTGGCGACAGCGAAACTCTTAGCTGAAATGGGAGCTGCTGCTGCCTTAATAGATATCAATGAACCGCATGGAAATGAGGCAGTCGCTCAAATTAAGAAAATGGGAGGTAAAGCAAAGTTCTACAGATGCGATATAACCTCTGATAATGAGTGTAGACAAACAGTTGATGCTATCTACGAAGAGTTCGGGAGAATAGACATTCTGTTTAATAATGCTGGAGTAATAAAACGCAAGAATATCTTAGAGTTAGAAGAAAAAGACTGGGATTTAATTTTAGATGTTAATTTAAAAGGAATTTACCTGCTTTCTCGTCACGTTATTCCAATTATGATTAAAGCTAGAAGAGGAAGTATAATTAATACTGGATCTGGTTGGGGGCTTAAAGGAGGACCTAGTGCCTTAGCTTATTGTGCTTCAAAAGGTGGAGTAGTAAACATGACTCGAGCGATGGCAATCGATCATGGTAAACATGGGATTCGTGTTAACTGTATCTGTCCAGGTGACATTGACACCCCTATGTTACGAGCTGAGGCACATCAATTAGGTGTGAATGAGGAAGATTTCATGAAAGAAGCTGCAAACAGACCCATAAATCGTGTTGGTACACCTCAGGACGTTGCTTATGCTGTGCTCTATCTTGCAAGTAACCTTTCAAGCTGGGTAACTGGTTCTACCTTAGTTGTTGATGGTGGAGGCAGTGCTTAAATTAGATTCCCTTTAAAACTCTATATTTCAATAGGAGAAGAGAATATTATGAGTAAAAAGAAAGAAATGGTTCATCCTTACATTCCAAATTCTGTTCCCGAAATCAAAGCCAAAATGCTGAAAGATATCGGTGTAACGGACATTGAAACACTTTATGAAGATATTCCTAAGCATTTAAGGTTCATGGGAGACATGAATCTTCCTGAACCCATGCTTTCCGAGTATGCACTGAAGCGACATGTAGAACAAATTTTATCGAAAAATCAAACATGTCAAGAAAATATTAGTTTTTTGGGTGGAGGATGTTGGCAGCATTACGTTCCTGCAATTTGTGATGAGATTAATCATCGTTCTGAGTTTTTGACTGCTTATGCGGGAGAACCATATGAAGATCATGGAAGATTTCATGCTCTTTTTGAGTATGAAAGCATGATGGGTGAACTTCTTGATATGGATGTTGTCAACGTCCCAACGTACGATTGGGGTCAAGCTGCGAGTACATCTATCAGAATGGCTGAAAGGATAACAAATCGTCGTGAAATATTGATTTCAAAACTCATTTCTCCCGATAGACTCGCAATAATCCGAAACTATTGCCAACCTGTTATGAAAATCAAGTTAATAGACTATCATCCGAAAACTGGGCTAAATGATCTTAATGACCTTGAAACAAATTTATCTTCAAAAAGTGCTGGATTTTATTTTGAAAATCCGTCTTATTTTGGTACTATCGAGGATCAAGGCAAAAAGATTTCAGATATCGTGCATGAACATGGAGCTCTAAGTTTAGTTGGAGTTGATCCAATTTCCTTAGGTGTCCTAACTCCTCCAAGTAATTACGGCGCAGATATCGTTTGTGGTGATATTCAACCTTTAGGTATTCATATGCAATATGGAGGTGGACTAGCTGGATTCATTGCTACCCGAGATGAAGAGAAATTTGTAATGGAATACCCATCACGTCTTTTTGGGATAACCCATACCACTATAGAAGGTGAATGGGGTTTTGGTGATGTAACATATGAACGTACATCCTTTGACAAAAGAGAACAAGGAAAAGAATTCGTAGGTACAATGGCTGCCTTATGGGGAATTACTGCAGGAGTTTTTCTAGCTCTGATGGGGCCTCAAGGAATGCAAGAACTTGGAAAATTAATTTTACAGAAATCACAATACGCAATGAAACAAATCTCTAAAATTGGAGGCATAAATGTGCTATTATTTCAATCCCCACATTTTAAAGAATTCGTTGTAGATTTCAATGGCATTGGAAAAACTGTTAAAGAAGTGAACAAGTTCTTACTGGAAAAGGGAATTTTTGGAGGGAAAAATCTTTCTAACGAATTCCCAGAACTAGGAGAATGTGCGTTATATTGTATCACGGAGATTCATGCTAAAGTGGATATTGATCGGCTGGTTCAAGCGTTAACTGAATGTTTGACAAGATAAGGGATTTACTATGAAACTTAGAACAAATTTTCACCAAGCCAAATGGGATGAACCTATCATTTTTGAATTGAGTACTAAAGGAGAACGGGGGATATTAGTACCAGAAATAGAGAAGGAAATTAAAGAGATAGTTGGTGATGGTCTTTCTATTTTACCTAAAAACATGATTCGAAAAGAGATTCCAAAACTCCCAGAACTGTCTCAAATGCGTGTTTTAAAACATTTTTTGAGGTTATCACAAGAAAATCTAGGAGCAGATTTGAATATTGACATTGGACAAGGTACCTGTACAATGAAGTACAGTCCGAAGATTAACGAACAATTTGCTACTTCTCCAAAATTGACAGATCTTCATCCAAATCAAGATGAACGCACAGTTCAGGGCATTTTAGAAGTAATTTACAAAACAGATGTTTTTCTCAGAGAAATCTCAGGTTTAGATAAGTTTACTTTCCAACCTGGTGGTGGAAGTCAAGCAATACTCGCAATGGCTTCAATAATTCAAGCATATCACGATTTCAAAGGAGAATCTGAAAAAAGAGATGAAATGATCACAACGATATTTTCTCACCCTTCAGATGCAGCTGCGGCAGCTGTAAAGGGATATAAAATAATTACTATTTATCCAAATGAACATGGATTGCCTGACCTTGAAGCTCTGAAAACAGCAGTATCTGATCGTACTGCTGGTTTGCTTATTACAAATCCTGAAGACACGGGAATCTTTAACCCAGACATTGTTGAGTTTACGAAAACCATTCACGATGTAGGAGGGATTTGTGGTTATGATCAGGCTAATGCAAATGGAGTATTAGGTGTTGCTAGAGCAAAAGAGGCAGGATTTGATATGTGTTTCTTTAACCTACATAAAACATTTTCTTCCCCTCATGGTTGTGGTGGGCCTGGTGCTGGTGCTCTTGGTGTTAAGGAAGAACTTATAGATTATCTTCCAGTTCCGTTAGTTGATTTCAACGGAGATAAATATTACCTGAACTATGACATTGCAAATAGTATAGGAAAAGTTAGAGGATATTATGGTGTAATATCTGCATTATTGAGATCCTACGCTTGGATTATGAGCTTAGGAAGTGAGGGATTAAAAGAGGTTTCTCGTATAGCAGTCCTCAACAATAACTATCTATTGACTAAGGTTTTGCAAATTCGTGGCGCTAGTGCACCTTACGCTAAAGGACGACATCGCATTGAACAGGTTCGCTACAGCTGGGAAGATCTTACAAATGAAACAGGTGTCACAACAGAAGATGTGACCAATCGGATGATGGATTTTGGTTTCCACATGTGGTCTTCACACCACCCATTCATTGTACCGCAACCAATGACACTTGAACCAACGGAATCTTACTCCAAAGCCGAAATTGATGAGTATATTGCTGGGTTAATAAGAGTTGTTAAAGAAGCTTATGAAAATCCTGACATAGTAAAGAACGCACCTCATAACAGTGTTGTTCACAAAATCAAAACGGATCCACTTGATGATCCTTCAAAATGGGCAATTACTTGGAGAGCTTACTTGAAAAAATGGAAAAAACAATAATAAATAACAGTCTGATAGAAATTTGAATGTTTTGCCCAATATTACTTTTATAAGATTACAAAAAATTATAAGTATTTTTGTAACATTTTACATTCTTGGAAATTCAGAATTTTATTTCATTTAAAATGAAAAATGTCTGATAAAAATATTTTATTGATTA
>CAZALJ010000222.1:0-4329 GCA_964485715.1 uncultured archaeon | reverse complement strand
TGGGAGATGTTGAACCTGATTCGCAGGGAAAAGTTCGACATCATCCTGCCAAAAGCTATGAGAGAAAATGAAATCGATATGTGGATCCATATGATGAGAGAGGGGAATCCTGACCCCCTAACCATAGACTTGGGCGGTCATCTCGGCTATTTCGTTTTCACCGACCGTGGTGGAAACAGGATCGAGCGGGCGGTTCTGGGCAGCTATAATGATATGCTTCAATTAACTGGTGCTTATGATATTTTTGGTTCGGAAGAAGAACTGGGACAATTCGTTGCTGAACGCAATCCCAAACGCATCGCAGTCAATATGTCGGAATGGATCGCAGTTGCTGACGGCCTTTCGCATACTGGTTACTTGAAATTGATCGAGGCTCTTGGTGAGAGGTATGCGGAGAGGTTAGTCTCTGCAGGGCAGCTGATAACCGATTTTCGTACGAGAAGGGTGATGAGTGAGATTGTAGTGTACGGACAACTAGGTGAAATTACTAGACAGCTTCTAGAACGGGCTTTATCCAAAGAGGTCATCACACCTGGCGTAACTACGTTGGAGGATGTAGCTTGGTGGATGGAAAACCAACTATTAGCTCGTGGGATGGGTTCCACCTTTGGTTTTTGTACACCAAATGTTATCCATTCCGCTGAATCTGAGGGATCAGAGTACCGATCAAACCAATACGTCATCCAACGGGGTGATCTGTTGCAGTATGACTATGGTATCAGCTTTATGAACTTCGGTACAGACTTTAAGCGTGTGGTGTACGTGTTACGGGAAGGAGAGACTGCTGTTCCCCCAGGGATTCAAAATGGTTGGGATCAGGCACTGAAGGCACGTGAGGTTATCCGCAAAAACATCAAGTTGGGCCGAACTGCTGGTGAAACGCTCAAGAACCTTGGCAGCGCCCTGGAGGAGGCAGGATTTAACTATATCCACCTGACAACTGATCCCATGCTGGGTGGTGGTCCCAGCTTGGAGCCAGAAGAACACCCCGAATATCCCATGAAAACCAAAGTTTGGATCGACTGCCATTGCGTGGGCAACACAGGGAACAGTGAAGTTGCATCTGGTCCTTCGATTGCTGGGTTTCGTCCTGACCGAGCTCATGTTACAATTAAACCCAACAATCTCTTTGCTTTTGAATTCGTTGTTTTCACCCCAGTACCAGAATGGGGAGGTAGAAAAGTGCGTTTTAACATCGAAGACGATGCGATTGTCACAGAAAATGGCGTTGAGTGGTTGTATCCTCCAAATGAACGGATTCTATTAATTCATTGAGTTTTGCCTAAACATCATACTAAATGATAATTTATTCTCTCGGGGGATTCTTTCACGTAATTCTTTGCTGATTTTACTATTGTACCTTTGCGGTAATCACACATAGCACAATAATATTTACCACAATAAGAGATGTATTGATATTCTCGTTTCATAACTTTTCCCCTCTTCTTAACAAGAGAAAATAGATTAAAAAAACTATCGTTTGAGGCGAAATAAAGAAGTTATTGAATTATCAATAGCAGAAAAACCACAAAAATAATATAGATATAGATAATTGAGCATTGCACATGGATAAAACGAAATTAGCAGGATATATAGTAGCAATCCTGGCAGGTTTCTCATTTGGATCTATTCCAATTATTTCAGCATTCTTACGCGATGCTGGAGTTTCGAGTGTTGAGCAAACCTTCCTACGGTTATTATTTGGAGGTTCAGTCGGGATTGTACTAATTATTATTTTTTACTATACAAAATCAGATGAATTCTATCTTAGCGCAACTGGGCTCTTACAAAAAACCTATATTTTTCAAGGGTTTTTTTTCTCTATTGGAATTGTAGTCTTCCTTAGTTCAATTGCACTTGAAACTCCTGTTGGTGAAGCAGCATTATTAGTTCAAATTCACCCCTTTGTCACTTTAATCCTCGCTTCACTTTTTTTGGGGGAAAAAATTACCTCGTCAAAAATCGGTGCTTTGATCTTAGCCTTAACGGGGTTATTGTTACTAACCCAACCTTGGACATGGGAATCTTTCATGTCGTCTCTCCCTGGAGATCTATTAGCAGCAGCAAACGGTTTTTTCTATTCAATCTATATATTAGCAGGAACTTGGAGCAATAAACATAGAAAAAACGTCTCCCCGACTCTTTCCATCGCTTGGGTACTATTCTGGGGTGTATTCATCGGATTACCTATTCTTATGATTCTTACATTTTTCCCTTTACCAACACAATTAACAGCTTTTTCTTTAGCTAACATCCTCACATTCGAAATATTAATCCTTGGCATATTATTGGCACTTTTTGGAAGTATCATCCCTTATGGCTTGGTAATGTTGTCCAATACTTTCAATGTAGAGTCATCTCGTCAATCCATATTGATGTTAGGAGAACCCATAGGGGCGATCGTGTTAGGAGCATGGCTTTTATCAGAAGAAATTACAATCTGGTATCTTTTTGGGGGTACTGCTCTTTTATTGGCAATTATTATCATTATATTGTCATCTAAAAATAACAAGGATGACCACGAGAGAGCTAAAGACTGTTAACATGAATCACGCAAAAAATACTCGACCGATCGACTTCCTCTATAGTGGCTTTTAGCCCCATTTCCAAAGATAATTTAGAGAAATCTTCAGATGTATATGTTGTCGCCTTAAAACCATCTTTGCCTACAATAACGCCCCCTCCAGTCTTTTCCATATCAATCTCTCCGAGTAATCCCTCTCCTGATTGTTTAATAAACCAATCAAGTCGTGCTTCCCAGATTTTTTCGGAATAACTTGATAACAGAACTTTTCCTCCTCTCTTAATAACCCTAATGCTTTCTCTGACTAATTCGTAAGGATCTACTTTGAAAGCTGAAATACTGTTTTGAATTGCGATAACCACATCAAACATTTGGTCGTTAAAATTAAGCGATTTCGCATTCATTTTATATAATTCAATATTAGATATGCTGTGTAAGAATTCTCGTGCTAACTTGATACTACCCTCTGAAGTATCAATACCGAATACTTTTTTCGCTTTTTGAGCTAACCTTGCTAGAACTCTTCCATAACCGCAGCCAAGTTCAAGAACTACATCTGTCTGGTTTATATGATCTAATACATATTGGATTTCGGCTTCCAAGTACTGCTTGATTCTTGGAGATGCTATATCATAGCAGCGTTTCAAACGAAATGCAGAAAGTTTTTCCGAGTAATATCTATTTTCAGTCATTTTTATTTATACCTGATAACTTTGAATAAATAGCTGAGTTGTACTTTTCTTTTACTCGCAATTGAATAATCCAATTAGAAGAATAGTGATTCCTCATTTAGATGACCAGAAATGCTCGTATTTTTTCAGATACCATCTTTTTTTGATATTTGTTTTAAGTTCTTGATCAGGTTCCATGGGTTGACAGGTTAATGCTTTCTTAACAATCATGCTAGTGTATTCAGAAACCGTGGGGTCATCATCCAATTCATTCAACGGTACCCAGCGAATCTCTCGGATCTCCTCGGCTTCTTTAACTAAGGATGTTGGATCAGATTCCAGCTGACAAAGGAAGATACAATAAAGATCAGTAAGATTGTCAGCTATCCGAACCATGCTTCGGATTCCAAGTATACCAAGAGGTTTTACCTTTTGTCCTGTTTTTTCTAAAATTTCTCTTATAACAGCTTCTTGCAATGTCTCCCCACAATCTACAAGTCCTCCTGGGATTAACCACTTACCTTTTGTTGGTCCATAGGTCAATTTAACAAGCAAAACCTTAGCATGATGAAATATAACTCCTCCAACGCCAATAAAATGATATGCTGTTTCTTTTGGATACGACATATTGGTAGAACCTCTGTTTCAAGATAACTAATCCCAAATACATCCCAGGTGAAGTAAAAAAAGGTTATTGACATTAATAACCTTTAGTATCCAAGGATTTCATGAGAATTATCATTTTATTGCCTTAATAACATCATCCACGTCTTTTAGGATCTGTTTTACAGAGGTAGTAACATTCTCCGTATTAGTATTAACATTCAATGTAAGGGTTTCAGCAGCGGTATCAATTCCAGCACTTAGCTCTTCGAATTTTATATCAAGATTTCGTCGTTGATCATCTACTGTTTCACGACGAGTTCTATTTGCATCAACGAACATATCAAGACTTTGTTGCTGATCGTCGAAGAAACGAGTGAATTTCTCTTCAAGGTTTTCTCGGTATTCATCAAGCATTTCAAGGTCCTTATTGAATTCTTGTGTGCTATTAGCACGAAACTTCGCGATGTTCCGCAAATGTTCATCCTCTAATCCCTCAATGAGCTCTTTGGTCCTTTGTTCACTGGTTTT
>CAZALJ010000221.1:0-4330 GCA_964485715.1 uncultured archaeon | reverse complement strand
GACGCGTCTGGAAAAGTAATAATACCAGGGCTCATTGACGCACATTTACACCTCTTGGGCATACGTTCAATGCAACCTGTCCAATGGACATTAGACATGCCAGCTTTAAGAGCTGCTAGGGCAACTGCAGATGTCCAAAAACTCATTGAGGCTGGTTTTACAAGTGTTAGATGTGCTGGCTCAGACGTAAGTGTCTACCTCAAGAAAGTAATTGAAGAAGGCACTATCCCAGGTCCAAAGATTGTTGCTTCCCATAAAGTAATCTCTCAGACTGGTGGTCATGGAGATACCCATGAGCTACCGCTTGAATGGGCCATGGGACCCTATGGGAAGAATTTGGGAAGAATTGCTGATGGCGCGGATGAGTGCCGTCGCGCAGCTAGAGAACACATTAGAGAGGGTGCTGGTGTCATCAAGATATGTTCGACAGGTGGTGTCTTATCTGAAAAAGATGCTCCAACTCAAGCACAATTTGTGGACGAAGAGATTGCTGCAATAACAACTGAAGCTCACCGAGTAGGAATCAAAGTGATGGCGCATGCACAAAGTCCTGAGGGGATAAAAAATGCAATCAGGAATGGAGTAGATACCATCGAACATGGTATATATCTTGATGATGAGTCAATCTCGATGATGCTTGAACACAATACTATTCTCGTACCAACTTTTGCTATAGTCGATGCTCTTGTAACAAGAGGTGCTGAAGCTGGAGTTCCAGATTATGGGTTACGCAAGGCCAAAATATCACATGAAGACCATATTAAATCTATTAAACAAGCCTATCAAGCTGGTGTTAAAATTGCTCTTGGATCGGACTTTTGTGGTCCGGATATCATTCCACACGGTGAGAATGCAGTTGAATTAGAAATTCTTGTTAATCAGGTAGGCATGACCCCCATGGAGGCAATCATGGCTGCAACAAAGGTCGGTGCCGAAGCTCTAGGTTTAGAAGAGGAAATTGGCACTATTGAGAAGGGAAAAAAGGCAGATATATTGATCATCGACGGAGACCCACTAAAGGATATTACAATCTTACAGAAAAAGGATAAAATCTTAGTAATCATGAAAGACGGAAAAATCGTGGTAGATAGACGTTAGAATACTTCTTACTTGGCATTTTACTTCAAGGAAACAACGAATGTCTGCCCTTTTATTTCTCTCTTAGTAAAAGCTCATTTTGCTGTTCCAGGGTTGATCAGATAATGTACAATCAACATAAGTAATCTCGATTATATGAAACAGAATCAGAAATAGTAAAACTGAAGCTATTAATTAGGAATAAATGTGACGGAAGCTGCAATAATATGGCATAAAACTAGTTTTCAAATGAGCGTTCAAGACCAATCTGTTTTTTAACCTTGTCAAGAACCTTTTTAGACCAAATCATTATGGGATTTGTGGAACATGGTTGTTTATAAACTCTATAAATTTTAAAAGGAAAATCAGAGGTCTTTCCTTCGGTGTTCCAGAATGATGCTAGAGTTTCTGTAAGATCCCACGCCTCTGCGGCGGAAGGTGCTGAGATAAAAGCACAATTGTCCATTTTACGGTTATTTAGAGTAAGTGTGAACTTCGCGCAATAGATTTTTTCAATTAATCCATTGTTTGACATTTTTCACTCCTGATTAGTTTTATGACTAAACTTCTTTATAAAACTTAATAATTCATTAATGATATATCTAAAAAAATTTAGTATCGTTATAACTACTATCCGCATTGAATTAAGTAAAAAACCCACCTTTGATTGTCTCATTCTCAACCAATATATTTAATAATATGATGTTCGCATCCTTCATCTTAAGGGCTGTAATTACTCGCAGGCTAAAGATTATCTAAAATTCTCCAAAATAAGAGGAGGTTACAGATATGGTTGAAAGAGATCTCCTATCATCATTGACAACTGATCAAAAAATTGAAATATTACGCAAGAATTGGATGTCCCACGACGCAAGATGGCAATATGCTACATTTCAAGAATTGGGTATCGAAAAAGGGAATAAACTTAATCAAGATGTCGGCCGACAGATGGGCAAAGTTGTCACGCATAGGTTAATGAATGCCTTGGGGATTTCCCATGTGAATACTATTGAAAAGTTCCAAGCCATCTGCGAAGCTATTATGGAATTATGTTACCCAGCGCCTAGATTTATCTACCATTTTGAACGCAAATCCGATACGTCTCTTTATGCAGTAATGGAGTACTGTAGCATCTATGAAAATGTAAAGAAAGCAGGTATAGCAGACCAATACGATTGTGCTTGTTTTGCAATGCATGCAGGCTGGTGTGATGCTCTCGGCATTGAAGCAGAGGAAGAAATTAGTAAGAGTCTTAAAAAAGGAGACGAATTCTGCGAATTTATTTTCAAAGTCAAGAAATTCAGCAGTGATGCCTAACTTACTCTAATTGACACATAACGGAATGGGACTTCTTGACAATAAAGTTAAAGAAAATTGATTGTATAATGTATTGTGTAACGAACTTAGCGGCAGCTTCAAAGTTTTATGAAGAGGTTTTAGGGTTAACAAGAGGATGGTTTGACCAAAAAGAGGAGATGGTTGGTTTTCTTCTTCCAGATACTGATTCTGAAATCGTTCTTCATAAAGATACTTCATTACCAAACCCAAATATCAGCTTTCAAGTTGACAATGTTGAACTTTTTTGTAATTACTATCTAAAAAGAGGTTTTAGAGTTGAATTAGAACCAATAGAAGTCAGATGTGGGAAATATGCAGTATTACTTGACCCTGATGGTAATAAGATTCCGATTATTGATCTTACAAAATTTGGAGGAAAACCAAGATATAACGTGAAATCCAATCCTTATAAGCCTGCTGATGAAATATGAACCTAATTACATCTGATAATTATTAATGACTTTGTTTGAGACCAGTTTTTCTACACTTGTTAGTTCTATAAAGATTTCTTATGGTACAAATCTGACCGAAATGGTAAGCATCGTGGTGAATCATTATAGCTATAATTTGCTTGGTTGGGACATGTTCCCCCCAATTTGTTGGAACTAACTCTTCAAGCTGGTCATCGCTAAGTGTATGAAGACTTTTCACCAATTTAGCTTGTGCTTCCCTCAAGTAATCTCTACAGATGGGCCATTCTGGGCTTTCAAGTTCGCTCCAAGTCAAGGTTCTGTCCCGAAAAGCATACTCGTCATACATTTCTTTACATTCAGCCAAGTGAATCACCTTGAATTCAATGGTGGATATTGGATCAAGCTTTTGAGCTGAAAGCCATTCATTTCCTTTCATGTTCCACTGTCTAATAGTTTCTAACGTTCTAGCGTGGGGTGAGGGCTTCCACTGTGCTTCTTCCTTCGAAATTTCAATTAATGTTCCTAAAAGTAATTGGTAACTTCTATCGAGCTCCCATATCATCATCTGTACTACTTTTGTTTGTTTCATGATTCATCAATACCTGAATGAGGATAGCCGCGTAAGTCTAAATAATTAACCTCATAAATGGAATTGCATGTGAAGTAACATAGTGAGGAAACAAAGATCTCTTCTTCGAAAAGTAACCCCAAAGTCTATAAAGATGAAAGTGGTTGGAAATGAGTAGTGATTAGTATGGCTGACTTGAAACCGATTGGACGAATTCTTGGTGTAATTGGGGGATTATTGATGATAATTATCGCTATTGTTTTCGTCGTCAATAATGTAGTTAATGAAATCCTAGATCTTAGTGCCCTAGGCCTAAATTTTTTAGGCGAGATGGATCTCGGAGAAGACATAGGATGGGTTGTTTCCGCAGCTGTGATGGTAGTTTGTGGTATAATTGCAGTTTTTGGATACCAAAAATTGGCATCTCGAGATAAAGGGGACTTAATTCTTTGGGGAATCATCTATATTGTAGTAGGGATCGTAGGAGGCGGATTAGGAGGATTGCTAGTACTTATTGGAGGCATTATCCTCGTAATAGATTATTTCATCTAAACAAAACTCCCTTTCCTTTTTTTTCGTCTATTAGGATTTGATTTTATTGGGATAATTTTTACTCGAAGCTTTAGTTCATTTTCAAATAAAATAGAATAAAAACAGGATCCTTTTTTTGGGAAATAATGAAAAAAAAAGAAGAAAGAAAAAAAAGGAATAAAACAGGTGTGAAATAAGAGAAATTATTCCTTCTTCTTTCTTCTCTGAATATGGTAAGCTAAACCAATATCTAGCGTTGTAACAATGACACCGAGGGGGAGAGGTTCTAATTCGGCTTCTTCTTTCTGGTTCTGATAACTTGGATGGAAGCAAGCAGTAGGATGCCACAGAAGACACTGGTGAGATCAAATGGAGCTGCTGCGTAGTCTCCAGGGTACATCTC
>CAZALJ010000220.1:0-4331 GCA_964485715.1 uncultured archaeon | reverse complement strand
CGGTTACAAAAAGAGGGGAAGGTAGTCTGCGAGAGGAAATTTGAGGTGAAAGGAGCAAATAGGATAGATGTCGTGGGAAAGCCATTTCATCCAGAGGATCAAAAAGCTAATCTGTTTACTCTAGCAACCCCAGATAATGAGCTCATTGCTGCAATCACAACTGGAAAGAAGTTAGAGAATCTTCTAACTCAATATTCTGATGTAAAGTATTACTCTTTCTTAATCTCACACCTTAAAAGCCGATTGACAAATCTGAAGAAAGATCTACGCGTTTATTTAATGTTTGAATCTGATATTGATAACATGCAACAAGAACATTCTCAACTAGAGAAGGAATTGGAAACAGCTAGAATCGAACGGGAGATCCTACCTGAAATTAATATGGAAGAGATTCAATCATATTCTGAGATAGAGAGTCGATACCATAAACTGTCCAAGGAAGTATTAACTCTTAAAAACACAACCGAAACAGCTTCTGACATTATTAAATTAAATATGGCTAGGATTAGGGACACAAAAACACAGATCAAATCCATGGAAGAGGAAATCAAGAATTTTTTATTGGAACACCCAAGCGTAGATCAGGAAATTGCTCGAATAGCTGATGAAATCAAGGAATACCGACGATACTTAGATGAAGTAAAGAATGAAAAAAAAGAAACCGAGAAATCGATCAAAGAAGTACGTAACTGGATCTCTCTAAATCAGAGCATGCCAGATTTGCGTAAGTGTATAGTTTGTGGACGGCCCTATACCGAAAAACATGCTAAAACGCGAGAAGATAAATTATTGGTGGAAGATTCTCACCTCAGCAAACGACTTCGTGAATTAGAATTTCAGATAGATGACGCAGAACGCCGTAAGGAAGATTTAGAAGTCTTAATTCACAAAATTAAAAATGATAATCAAATTAGAATTAGTAAAGCAAAACAAGAAATTAGGCGATTACAAAAGGAAATCAGTGAAAAGAAGAAAGAAATAGAGACTTCAGAGCAGAAATATGTTCAAAAAAATTCTGAGCTTAAGATTCTCGAGAAATCCATTGATCAAGGGCGAGCTGATTCAATTAAATTAATCAATGAACTCGATGCCAAGATCCAGAGATTTTTAGGGAAAATTGAGCAACTTGACAAACAAATAGAAGAAAAATCAAAACGAATTGATCAGATTGACCAAGTTCAATCAGAATTTGATTTTTATGGTTCATTACAAGCTCATCTAGAAGAGCGAGAAAAGATTGTTAAGCTAGGCGTAATAGAAAATTTCAATCATCAAATTAAGAAAGTATATCAATTGATGGCTTACCAAGATTTTGAAGATATTCGAATTGATCCGAATTTTAGACTGATTGTTAAACGCAAACGAAAGGGAAAATTGATTGACCAACCAATAGAAAGCCTAAGCGACAGTGAACGAATAACTATTGCATTGATTGTTATGTTAGCGGGCCGTGAGGAGTACCTTACCGATTACCCTCTCTTCGTGTTAGATAAGGTGACCTTAGATTACGACCCAACCAGGTTTGAGATGATCTTAGATTATCTGAGCCGACGAAAGGTTCCCTATACTTTAGTTACCCTTGCGCAGAGTATCAGCGAAGGCAGCGGGCAGCTAGAGGTGGAATATGTAGGAACGAAAACCTAAGGCTAATCTCTGACTGCAATTGCTTCAATTTCTATACGCGCGCTTAATGGAAGTGCTACTACTTGAATTGTGGCTCGAGCTGGCGGGTCAGAAGGAAAAAATTTTGCGTACTCCTCATTAACCGCAGCAAAGTCATTAATATCTGTTAAATAGATAGTGGTCTTCACAATATCACTTAGAAAAGCGTCTGTTTCACCAAGGATGTTTTCAATCTTTTCTATTATTTCTCTTGTCTGGGTCTTAATGTCAGCATCTAAGTTGGTTGCTATCTGACCAGAAACATAAATTTGTCTTTTTCTTGAAGTTTCAATTGCAGGACTATACGGCCCAGCTACTTTGCCTATCTTTATTGCTCTTTTCAATGGACTTCATCTCTACATTATTGGATTATTTAACTTCGTGTGGTAGTTCTAATAGATTTAATTTTGTGTCTGGGTCTTCAGTTCGGGAAACCTTAGGCTCCAAGATGAGAATTTGAATTTCACAGGTAACAGATACAGTACATCCTGGAAAAATATGTCCTCCTATACACGACCCATCTTTCCGACCGAATATACCATGGATATGGACAACCTCATTTTGAGCAATATTACCACTCACTGAAAGAACCTCAAGGTTTTCAGAGAAAGAATTAGTTATGTATTTTGTTCCATCAAAGAAACCAATTTTTGCTGCAGAAACCGCACCAATTCCCTGTATTCGTCCAGAACCAATAGGGTTGTGTTTACAGAATTTTTGGAGGGATTCGAGTATATCTTCTCCCCGAAAAAGGCGGAGGAGATAACTTTTTTGAGTAGTCTGAAGAAGATATTTCATAGTTGTATCAGAATAAGAAAAATTGAAAAGGTTTTTTAAGATTAATAACTGATTGTATTTAGAATTACTTTTAAATTTATGAATTAGAGCCTAGTAAGTGATCAATAACTTTAAACACCAAATGATCTTCTACGTCGATGAAGGGAAATTATGAGGTTTTGACTCTTGAAAATGCACTGTGATAGTAATTGTCGGCCCTGCGTGTTAGAGGGGGGCCCTAGCCGAGATCTTAACGATAACGCCGCTTCCTTCATGGCCCATTTCTGTCCTACTTGTCGAAGTTCATTTTTTTGTGAGATAGGCGTTGTTCGCCAGTATACATCATCCAATAGAGTCAATTATTCATGTGTTGACTGTGGTACGGCTTTAATTACAAGATCTCTTGAAGAAATTGTGTTAGAAAAAGCCCGCTTCTTAATGGACAGCCAGAAACTAAGTAGAAGTGGAAAGTTCAGATCAACTCTTGTGGAAAAGAAGGTAGGTAGATCTATTGAATCTCTTTCCATGTTGTACGATACTAAAACAACCAGTGCTTTTCATCAGTCTTTAATAACAGAAATGTCTCGAATTTCTGGTTTAACTCCTCAAGTTATTAGTAACTTTGCTCGTGATTTTGGAATAGGCGAGAATGTCATTACAAATCTTTCTGGAGACAATGAGGCAACCTTACTGACACTTGCGAGTGTTTCACCAAAATTTATTGAAATTCTTCACTCCACTCTAATTAGTCGTGATCCTGAAGGGTTAGCTTTACGTTTCTCGGTATTTTCAAACAATATTGCTGATATTGTATTTATCCAACCTTCTCGGTCTTTGATAGAATCAGGGCCTTACGATTTGATCGCTTATGATGGACAGGGTATGAGAATTTGGGTGTTTTGTGTTCAAGGAACCGTTGATTCAAGAGATATCGAAAAAATTGTTGGACCGATGCTGAATCAGGATCTTTCCGAGTTTAGTGGGGTGTCAAAAATTTATATTGTCGCTCAAGGGTTTTCGTGGATTTCCAAGCAGATATTACGAAAATATCGAGGGATTGTTGTCCGAGGAGATGATGAAGCGAGATCTATACCTTTTGAATTATGGCAAGAAAAGGCTATCGAGGATCGTCCTGATATTATCTTTGAAAATGTTCGACTTTGACATTCACGGTGCTTTCAATGCGTTCTTCCTCTTCAGAGATACCACTGGCGGACTACTTCAGAGTTGTATTTCTTGGAAGAATAGGAGTAGGAAAAACATCGATAATCCGCTGGATTCTTGATCTTCCACCTCTCAACGAATATTTTCCCACAATAGGGCTGAGATACCACAATCTAGATACCGTGTTTAATAATAACCAGTATTTTCTACAGTTTTGCGACGTTTCGGGCCATGAAGCCTATTCTAATATGCTTACTTCTTTTTTAAAAGGTGCTACTGTAGTTATTCTAGTTTTTGATTACAAATCTAAAGACTCTCAGCTTGAAATTCAGAAATTATACAGTTTTGTTTGTGATAACATTTCTCCAACCCGAGTTTTTCTTGTAGGGAATAAATTCGAAAACGAAAAAAGAGAGATTCCTAAAACATTAGCTTCGTGGGCTAAAACTCATAATTTAACCATCTGTCCTATCTCTGTTCGCGAAAATCTTGGGAAATCTCTTCTCCTACAAAATATCATTCGAATAATCGATAATAAGCAAACAAAAAAGAACAGCTGAAGTATTAATGGAATCCCCTGAGGATTCCTAGACCGTTCTGAAAGACTTACCCAAATAGGACAGCTAGGGACAATTATTCCAAACTGTCTTTGGAGCTGTTCTTCCTGATTCATCAACGCGTGCCTGATGAAACACAGGTCTTACCGCCTCTCCACAGGCGTTTAAGGT
>CAZALJ010000219.1:0-4332 GCA_964485715.1 uncultured archaeon | reverse complement strand
TCGAACTTTTGATATGGATGAACATCCACGTGAATATACTCTGGAAGATTTAGCAAAGATGAAACCTGTTTTTAAGCCAGATGGTGGGGTTGTTACCGCAGGTAATTCTTCAGGTATTAATGATGGCTCTGCTGCTGTTATAATCATGAGTCAAACGAAAGCTGATGAATTAGGGCTGAAACCTATGGCAAAGATTATGGGATATGGCATAGGTGGGGTTGAACCAGACCGCATGGGCCTGGGCCCTGTACCTGCTACTAAAGATCTATTCTCAAAGGTTACGGATTATACACTCGATGATGTCGAGTTGATCGAGATCAACGAAGCATTTGCAGCTACATATTTAGCAGCAGAACGAGAACTAGGTTTGGATCGGGACATTACCAACGTGAATGGTTCAGGAATTGGCTTGGGGCATCCTGTAGGTTGTACAGGGACACGAATAGTGGTTACATTGCTTCATGAAATGCAAAAACGTCAAGTATCTTTAGGATTGGCAACTTTATGTGGAGGTGGAGGTCTTGGTATGTCACTTTTAGTGTCAACAAAATTGTAAGACGGACCTAAAAAGCCATCCAGGGTAAGATATAAGTCTTTTTTTCTTTTTTCTTTCCTAGGTTTAGAGACAATTTGAAGTTTTCTAGACAACACTCGTTTTGAATCAAAACGAATCTTAAAACAAGCTTTTTCTTGAGAACATTGACCAATAAAACGTAGTCTTCTCCCTGGTTCGTGGATTAACCCTCCCTTTCCATGTTCTCGACAAGTACATAGAAAATATTTCTCCTTCTTCTGAGGGTTTTCCGAATTTAGTTGTCTGAAAAACGAATCCCAATACATGAGAAGGACATACACCTCTTTTTTATGCCAAAAATGTTCTTCTAATTGCAATATGTCCGACTTTATTAATATTGTCGGCTTATAAAAGAACGTACTAATGGGGTCATGGGGGTTAGCTTTTCTCTAAACTATTCTTAGTAAATATAGTAAGAATCCTTAAAAATGTTATTATACTTTTTTATAGGCGATTTAGAATGACATCACCAGCAGGAATCAGCAAGATAACCAGGAATTTTCAAGTGTCCATTCCTCCAAATATACGAGAAAAGCTTAAACTGAAGCTCGGTGATTATATAGCGTTTATAGTGCTAGATGAAAAAGTAGTTATCGCTAAAGTAACAGTATAGATCCTTAAGAAACATTTCTTGGATTATTTAAACTAATTAATCAATAATTTTCCTTAATAATCGTTTTATTTTTCTCTCTCCCACCATTTCAGTTATTATTCTCATCATCGATTTATTAAAGTATTATTAATAATTGTAAACAATGATTCATGAATCGAGGGTGAAGAAGCAATAATGCTTGAAGATCTCAATCTAAAGGGATTGTTGTCAAAATCAGTAACTATTCCATCCGCTTCTTTAACAATAAGGGCTCCTGCGATGACATCCCAAGCATTAACTCCAGGCATCACAAATGCACCAAAACGTCCAGACGCAACATAACAAAGTTCAAGAGCTGCTGCTCCTATTTGACGGAATCTGTTATTCCTAACTTTTAATTCTTTGTAAATTTTGATTATTTGGTCTCGAGAATGTAAATCACGGCCATTACAGAATGCAAGAAATGATGAATCGAGCGTAGCATTTTTGTCAACAGAGATAATTTGCTTATTTAGATAAGCTCCTTTATTACTTTCAGCAAAGAAGAGTTCATCCTGAAATGGAGAGTATACAACTCCTATTAGGGGTCGGTTTTTGTGTATTAGCCCAATAGAGACTGCAAAAAAAGGATTTCTAACCGTAAAATTGGAAGATCCATCTAATGGGTCTATAACCCATAAATAATCGGATGATTCATTTTTTCTTCCGCTTTCTTCAGAAAGAATAGAGTGTTGGGGAAAATTACTTTCAATGAGGCTTTTTATCAAAGAATCAGCCTTCAAATCTGCTTCAGTGACAATACTTCTATCAGTTTTAAATGTCACTTCTGTTTTAGATTTGAAGAGCTCAAGTAATAACTTACCCGCTTTTTTCGCGGCTTCAGTAGCAATTTTAAGAAAATTATTTGTCATAAAACCCAGACTCGGTATTATATTTTGAGTTTATGTTAATTTATTGTCAGCCAAAGAAGATTTCATCTCGTAATTAAATGTACATTTTTCCTGCTAATTTGTATATTTCGAACCAACACAAATATGTTTTTCTGTGTATAATCAATTTTACTGTAAGAATTGTTGGATAGGTTTTCAATTGAAGAAAACATCATTATTAGCTGGTGGAAAGCATTACGATTTGTTGATTAATTGGGAGAAGAGATTATCATTTGAAATTCCCTTTTTAACGGAATTCCTCAAGGCTTTTGAAACACCAATTAGAACAATTTTGGAGGTAGGGTGTGGCACAGGTCACCACACTGCAATTTTGCATAGAAATATGGGGTATCAAGTTACTGGTTTGGATATTGACGAATCTATGATTGAGGAAGCACATAAACGGGTACCAGAAGCTGAAATGCTTATTCATGACTTCTTAGATCATAATTTTTTGAAAGGACGGTCATTTGATGCCATTATTAGTTTAGGAAACTCAGTTGGGTTAATAGCTTCTAAGTCCAATTTTAGAGAAATTATTGTACGATTCTCGCAATTGTTACGAAAACCAAACGGTCTCTTGATTTTTCATCTCTTAAATACTGAAAAGGAGCGGGATGGCTGGTCAGCTCCTAGATCAGTAGTTACAGAAGACGGAGAGTTCGTATTTCTTCGTGGATTTACAACTTCAGAAAACTATGTCCATCCTGAAATTATTACCCTGTATAGACCAAAGAATGAAATGAAATGGCAAATGGTTACAACGGGGAGAGCAAATATTCCTCGTATTAGTCAAGAAAAAATGACTTCCCTCCTAAATAAGTACAATTTTAAGAATATTAGAGTTTTTGGTGACTATCAAAAAAATCCTTTTAATCCTTCAAGTTCTGTAGACATGATTTATGTTTGCACTTTTTGAGAAGGACAAAATTTCGTTAAGAGTCAGTTTCGACCATTTTAATCATTATTATTATTCCTGCTCAATTAGCGATAATCGGAGAAAAATAATTTAATAATGACCATTTCAAAGTTCAAAAGAACTACAATGACAAAAAAAGGACAATTTGATGAATTAGAGTGGCATAAGAAAACTGCTGTGAAATTATTTAATGCTACATGGGATTTAATTGATAAAAAAGACAGAACAATTGAAGACAATGATGAAATGATTCATTCTGCTCATTCATCTCGTTACCATTGGGGACAAGTTGTATCAGCTGGTGTTCCTGATACAGGTCCAATTAATCTCGAAAGAGGTGAATGGCAGATTTCTCGAGTGTATTCAATCCTAAATCGGCCTCACGCAGCAATGTATCATGCACAACGATGTATCGACATATGCGAGGAAAATACCGTTGGTGATTTCGATCTTGCCTTTGCATATGAATCGATGGCACGAGCTTGTGTGATAATGGAAAATAAAGAACAATTAGAAAAGTACTTAACATTGGCTAAAGAAGTAGGGGAAAAAATCGAAAAAGAAGATGATAAATCTTACCTTCCTTAGTGAACTTGAAACTATTCCTGGGTATAGTTTAACCTGATTATTGATAGATTTTGTGGAATCGTTCTTTCGATAATTCCATGATTTTATGGTTTCGCCATGATCTCATGCCAGTAAAAAGTACAAAACCAGCTTTTTCATATGCTCGACTCGCTGCGGGATTGTTTCTATGAGGAGGAACTACAAACAGTTCGCAATTCGTCTTAGTAAAGACGAAACGTACAACTAAACGCATCCCCTCTGATCCTAGGCCTCTTCCCCAATATTTTGGTAAAATTTTAATATCACCCATTGCAGATTTTACACTCTTTGGTTTTGACCACTTACCAAACGTATAAGCTTCTGGAAGGGGAAAACAGAAAGATTCACCAATAGATAATTCGTTATTAAGACGTAAAATTAGTTGTGTATAATCATATCCAAATTTAGCACGATTCTCTAGATATTTTTTCCACGCGACTTGAGGATCATCAGATTTTGACCAGCCTCTCATCCTGGGAAATTCATCAGCATACATCATTACTTTAGAATTTTGCCACAGTTCAAAGAGGAAGTTTATATCATCTTTTTTCATTTCAGAAATAGTCAACTTTTCTTCTGGCATTTTATTCTCCTTAGTAGTCGAGTTGTTATGAATGTGAGTAATGTATTGAGATCTCCTTTCGAAACCTGCAATATCAAGTAAATTAATTAGGGAAAACTTACTCCAATATATCTCCTGTTTCAATATCTA
>CAZALJ010000218.1:0-4340 GCA_964485715.1 uncultured archaeon | reverse complement strand
GAGAGGCTTTGAATATTCTTCATAGTTTCAATAATATCTTGTGATTTAGTCTAGTCTTTCAATTTTAAAATAAACGGGACGAAACCAATCAGTACAACCAACAATATTAGCATGTTCATTCTTCATATGAGGAACATTCCCTCCGTAGGCGAGTGTTAGTAAATCATATCGAATATCAGCCCAGGCCCATTCACAGAAACCCTCAGGAGGTTTATATCTGTTCTTTTTGGTAAGCATAAACTCTTGACCGTCTTTGAATCGTTCACATGCCTTTGCTTCTTGGTACTCATCTTTAAGATACTCATTAATGATATCCCGATTTACTGTTCTTTTTATTACAGTTATTTTGCAATCATACATGTCTATTTCACCAAAATCTCCGTGATGTCTTTTTCTTTGTGAATTAATTAATCCCTCCTAGTTCACAACCAAAAGGTGTTTATCTACTACTGGAGTAATGGAAGGTGTTTTTTCCTTTAATTTGAAAAACAACTTAACACTTGAGTTTGGAATGCCTGTTTGTCATCTAAGGATAAAAACCACTCAACTAGCCTAACTGCCTCAAAAAACGCATGCTGCTGTTCAAATTCAAAATTCGTGGTCATCTCGATCGGGGGATTAGTAATCGATTTTACATAGTCGTCTGAAAACAGATTTGCCTGGTATTTTTCCAGATTAGTTAATATTGCTAGGAATTTTGTATGATCATAACCACTTTTGGCATTGGCTTGAACTAACAGAGTACCAACAATTTTGACAATCTCGTTCCACTTATCTGATTTAAAATCCTGTATTTGCTTTTCTTTAGAGACATAAAGGGCTTTTCTAACGTATAGTATCTCTGTAATAGCTTTTCCTTCCCTTATTCGACGACCTGCTTCAACAATGAGTCCCGCGTTTTTCATAATCTGTAAATAATTGTAAATAGTACTTTTCTTCTTTTTACGAGGAGTATAGGTAATTTTTTTTCCAACTTTTCTATCTTCTTCGATCCTTGCTAAGACTGCGTTGTTATGTTCCTTGTGGATCTCGTTAAGAGTCATTGGTCTTCTCAATAATAATAGAATAGCCCTGTGATTATAATTCCAAACAGCTGTGTCCCAAGTTTCTACGTCAAGAGTTTGTACCAACATTGGAGTGTATTCGATGTAATCAGTATAAGAGGAACTTGAATCCGAAATGTTATTCTGATTTTCACTGTTTGAATCATGGATATCACTAGTTTTTTTGCTCTCCTGATAACACAAGCTTAATTTTTCAACAATACAATTGAGATCTTTCTTTTGTATAATCCAATGAAAAAGAGAAAGCAGGTCAAATGACTGAGTAATATTATCAGGATCTGACTTGTTAATTTTCTTAATGAATTCTTTCTTATCTTTGTTGGATTTAGAGGCTTCTACTAACTCATTAAGTATATTTGTTAAACCACGATATCGTTCTGTCTCAAATTGATGGAACAGGTCTCTTAATAGTTGGATCGAAAGCGATTTCTGGTTGAAGTGCCTATCAATAACGGTTCCTATACACAGGGCTAAATTCTCCCCAATATTATGAGAGGACCATATTTTGATTTCAGGACGTTCAGGGATTATTATTTCTGCTGCCAGATCGTAAAGCATTTTTGAGGATGTATGAGGGGATTGAAACACTCGACCGGCTTTAATTACAACTTCCTCATCTAGTAAGTCATTCAGGTACCGATAAACTGAACTGACAGATTTTTGTGTATTTTCTCTATTATTGTACTCGTTGTGGATTTCGTTGATCGTTAATGGCCCGTCTGATAAAATTTCAATAATGGGTCGGTAATCGGGATTGTGCACATATTTATACCAAATATCTCTATCAATCCCAATGACTGATTGTCGTTTTTTATTGATAAATATCTTAACCATAATTTTTCCACAAAAATTGAATCTTGGAACATGTATTCTTAATGCAAATAATAAAATTTCTGCATGGTTTCAAACTATTTTTAACCAATATCATAAGCTTTAAAAAAAGCTGAGGAATGTCTGATTTTTTATAGAATACGTTTGAAAAAAAGTGGAAAATATAACTAAAATAGCATTTCTAGAGAAATATCAACTTAAAATCGTTTAATCTCTGAAAATAATATTCTTAACGCATTTATCCTCTCTTAGGAGCAAGAATAAATGGTAATTCATCGCTATTTAGGTATTGAGAGCTTACCTGAGCAAACAAAATCAATTATCAAGAAATTTTTAACAATCCAGTTGTTAAATTCGTTTTTATTTAGCTTATCGAGCACATTCTATATTCTCAACGCTATTGATAAAATTGGATTTACTCAAGCTGCTATTATCACATCAGTGATGTTAATGATTCAGCTTATGTGTGATTTTCCCTCTGGATCATTAGGCGATTATATTGGTCAGAAATGGGTGATGACGCTTGCTTATACCTGTTATGGTGTGGCATTCTTTCTATTATCAATAGCTCATACATTTCCAATTTTTCTATTGATAGCAATTTTCAATGGCTTAGGAAATGCTCAATCTTCTGGGACAATTGAATCTTGGTTCGATTCAAACTATAAAAGAACATCAAAAAAGTTAGATACTGAAAGGAAGATCTATGGTTTTGTTAGAGACCGTGTGGGTCTAGCTACTAACATTTCCCTAGCAGTTTCTTTCATGATAGGGGGAATTCTTGCTACAGTTTTTTCACGACAACTGGTCTTCTTTCTTCAGTTTTTCTTGATTACATTTCTGATCATGTATACTTCAAAGAATCTTAATGATATTGATCCTGATGTCGATGTCTCTGAAGAGAGTGAATTCCCAAAACGGTCTTACTTCGAATATCTAAAAGGGGGAATCAGGTTTATGTTTCAAAGTAAAACCACGTTTCTCTTCATTCTGGGTCTCGCAATATATCAAGTAACCTGGTTGATTTGGGGCAATTTAATTCTCTTCCCTCTTTATTTTGGCTATACAGGCTCGGATTTCGGAACAAGTATTATTAGAACAATTATCTTTCTCTTAGAAATCCCCGCAAGATTGTATGTCGCTAAATGGAGTACCCGCTTTAAAAATGACCAATTCACCATCTTCCTATTTCTGCATTTGTCTATCTTCTTCCCCGCTTATCTTATATTGTTCACTCTGTTACCTCCCCAAAATAGTTTCAATTTAATTGGATTTTTAGCAACTATAGTCATAATGAATGTATCTAACAGCATCGTTGTAAGAATAGCATACATTCTACGAGATCGGATTATTATTGATCTTATCCCTTCCGAGCTTAGAAATTCAGTCTATTCATTAATTCCCACACTAACCTCCGTGTTTGCTGTCCCATTGCTTGTAATTGCCGGTCAATTGGTTGAATATTTTGGATTGATCGCTGGAGTTGTACTTGCTTTTGGGATTTGCATCACTGGTTCTTCTATTCTATTTACTTCTTTGAAATTGAGACCTGCTGTTAAATCGGTTGAAGATATCCAGTTTCCGAGTTCAGAGACAATTATAGGAGGATAACCGATCATTTGATAATGACTGATATCCTGTTCATAGTCAATTACCACTGATTGAATCAGTGGTTTGTAGCTAGCAGTCTCTTTTTTGACTAAGAGTTTCTGACCGTTTTCTGTTTCTGCTACTAGTCTTGACTACCTTTATAATTTACCTGAAGAAAAATTCATTAAATTACCCCAAAATAATGATAAAAATAATACTGAAACCGTAAATGAATTAATTCGAAGAATTTCTCTACACTTCTTAGGGCATACTGGACAAATCTACCTAATTAAAAGGGAAATAGGTAAGCGTGGTTATTTTGTTACAGGAGTTAAGAAGAAAAATCGTGACACAAGTAGAATTAAGGTGCTAAATTGGTGGAATAAAAATAAAGATAATTATCAGTAAAACTTACCCTTGGCTATACAATATTTCGTAATGATTAAATCGAATTAGTACTTTTCGATTGATTAGGAAAGGATTTGTCTTAGGATTACGTAGCTATCATGAGTTTGGATCTAAAAAAATATCCGAGTTACAAAAGGTGGTTTTTACACCATCTGGTCAAGCAAAAATTCTTGGTACTGTGTGTTCTTGTTGGGATAACTATCG
This sequence comes from uncultured archaeon, assembly GCA_964485715.1. GTDB lineage: Archaea > Asgardarchaeota > Heimdallarchaeia > Hodarchaeales > Hodarchaeaceae > Hodarchaeum. The sequence continues at coordinate 243 of CAZALJ010000218.1, read as the reverse complement.
TTACCTTGTCAAGAGTCATCATCCCAGTTATAATCGGATATATCATTGATAATGCTCTTATAACCCGTGATCAATCTAATTTAATATTATTGCTCGTTATAGTACTCGCTGTTTATCTTATTCGTAATGCTATGGATTATCTAACTATGATGGTGGGACATTATCTTGGTTTGAAGAGTGAGCAAAATATGAGGCAAGAATTTTTTGATACAATTCAATATAAACCATTACGATATCATGATA
>CAZALJ010000217.1:0-4389 GCA_964485715.1 uncultured archaeon | reverse complement strand
GGTGACTGTTACCGCTCTTCAAGATTTGACACTCGACATCGAACCAGGAATATTTTGTGTTTTGCTTGGACCATCTGGTTCTGGAAAAACCACGTTTTTAAACTTAATATCTGCTATTGATATTCCCTCGTCAGGGAGAATTCATATTGAAAATGTTGATATCACCTTTCTCAATCGAAAGCAAAGAGCTCAGTACCGTAGACAAAAAATTGGCTTTATTTTTCAGTTCTTCAATCTTTTACCAACTTTAACTGCCTTAGAAAACATAGAATTCGCTTTAGACTTAGTTGGTGTTCCTACTCCATCTGGATCTCGAACTTTTAAGAAAAAGAATATTCGAGAAGTAGCCTTAATGTGGCTAGATAAGGTTAATTTAAAGGATCGGGCTGATCATTTTCCCTCGCAATTGAGTGGAGGTGAACAACAACGTGTAGCAATAGCACGAGCTCTAGCTAAAGATCCCCCAATTGTTGTAGCTGATGAACCAACAGGTAATTTAGATTACCGTAGTGGAGTTGCTATTCTCAAATTAATGAAAGAACTTAACGATGTTACTAAAAAGACCTTTATCCTAGCAACCCACAATCGACAGATCTCTAAAATTGCTGATCTTGTCATGTCAATGCATATGGGGCAATTAAGTTACTTTATACAACGAGAACCAGAAAATGTGAATAATCTGGCTTGGTAAAGATATTATTAAGGACGCTTGATATGAAATTTTTAACACGCATTTGGTTCAAGAAGATTGGGAGAGACATTACGAGACAAAAAATGTTAACCATAGCATTAATCTTACTCTGTTTCTTTGGGACAGGATCGTATCTTGCCTTGACCATGGGTTATACCAACCTAGAAGCTTCCTATAAACATATTTATCAGCAGACTAATTTCGCTGATGCGGAATTTTTCACCCACAGCGATATATGTTTCAATACCACCGAATTGGAAGAAGTGATAAACAATTTTACTGCACAATATGAAGAAGAAATTCAAGCTATCAATTATCGGTTAATTACAGAAATAGGTTATAATGTCACCAAATCATATGAAGATCCTCCCCGTCAAATCTTAGCGAGTGGACGAGCAATTGGAATTCAGGAGACACAATCTACTAACAATCGTGTTAATGATTTAATTTTCACTAGTGGGACATATTCCAATTTATTTACTAAAAACAACTCTGTTTTATTGGAAGCACATTTTGCTCAGCTATTCAGAATTAAAGAAGGTGATACCCTTACAACAAAAATCTTTGACCAATCATACGATTTTATTGTTCAAGGCGTCGTTTTCAGTCCAGAATATCTCATTATTATTCCCTCAAAGTATGATTTTCTTCCAACAAACGCCTTTGGAATAATTTATCTACCTATTGAGAGATTACAAGCTTATACTAACCTTACTGGATTAGCAAATAACTTAATTGTGAAAATGAAACCAAATGTAAGAGTAGAGACTCGTGATGATATTATCGATGAATTTGCTGATGTCCTTGAGACTCACACCAACAAGTCTTTTGCTCCTCCTGTGATGCAAGAATTTCAGGTTTCTAATTTAGCTCTTATGCTAGATCTAGAAACGTTTGAAGAAATCGCTTTTATATTGCCAATAGTCGTTCTAGGAGTGGCATCAGTCTCTATTTATATCACGCTTGGACGAATGGTTCAGAGTCAAAAAAGGAATATTGGAATTGCTTCTAGTTTAGGTTATTTTCCCAATGATATTCTTATGCACTACATTTGTTTTGCATTAGTAATTGGGGGGCTTGGAAGTATTTTAGGTGCATTTTTTGGAATAATTGTCTCAGGGGGGGTTACCTGGATTTATTCCTACTTCATGAGATTTCCTCAAATAATTAAGATTCAAATTCAATTCCATCTCGTAATTTTCGCTTTAATAACTGGTTTAGGGGTGAGTTTTTTAAGTGGCATCATTCCCGCTTGGCGTGCTAGTCGAATGGTTCCTCGTGAGGCTCTACGGGTAGCTGTTACCATTGATAAGGGTTCGCGTGCGTTTTTAGAGAAGTTACTTTTTGTTAACCCATTTGGATTACGTCTTACAATACCATTAAGAAATCTTTTTAGGAATAGAATACGAACTTTTGCTACAATAATAGCTATGGCAGCGGCAGTCATGATTCTTGTTGTTTCTTTCGCATTTATTGATTCTGTAAGTGCTGGGGTTAATCGCCAGTTCAATCAAACTTCCCAATATGACATGATTGTAAATTATGATGGATTAAAATATTCCGATCTAGGAGCAAAGGATGATATAGCTTATATTCAGAATCTACCAGGAGTTCTATCAGTCGACCCTGTGTTACAGATACCGTCGATTATTAATATCGGAGAAAAGCAACAGGAGGTCTTAATTACTGCGTGGAATTCCTCAATTCCTTCTACTCACAACTTTTATTGGTCTTCCCCCCAGGATACGCTTTGGTCAAATGGGAGTATAGTTGTTTGTTCTGGTTTAGCGCGAAAGCTAAACATTCATGTTGGAAGTTCTATTTCTTATGGTTACCCCCATATCCCTTTTTTAAAAATCATTTACAAGAATGCTGAAAAGCTTTGGAATGATTCATACTCAGAAGCAGAGCCCGAAGTCGCGAGAAACAAGACATTGGAGTTCCTGAATGATCTGATAAGTCAAAATAGAGAAAGTATTTCTTTCTCCGATGACGTTAGCGAGATTGATTTTGATTATGCCCCAATAACCATTTCAGGAGTCTCCAGAGAAATCTGGGAAAGTATAGTTTATACTACTGTCCAAACTATCACGAGTAATATGGGAATAGATATCTTCAAAACAGGTTTAGATATTGACTTAACACCCTCATCTCAGTTTACATTAAAAATAAGTCAACCTACCAACATAACTTTGCTAGATGAAATTAAAGAATCTATCAGCCAGTTGGAAGGAATAAGATCCATCCAGTTTAGCTACGACTTACTTCGAGGAGTAGACTATTTGATGGCGATTTTTAACGCTATCGTTGCATTATTTTTAATTTTTGCGTGTCTATTGGCAGGAGTTGCCATCTTTACAACGATTTATGTGAATTTTCAAGAGCGCCAACGCGAGATTGCAACTATGTTGACCATTGGCCTCTCTGACAGTGAACTCTTATTTATTATGACTGTCGAAAATCTCATCCAAGCACTTCTAGGAATTCTACTTGGAATTCCTACTGGCCTTTGGTTCGCTAGCTGGCTATTGGATAATATACTGCGTGTATTTTACTTTGAAGTCTTTGTTCTACCCACAACGTGGATAATAATCTGGGTAGGGGTAATTATTGTTGTTTTAATATCCCAAATCCCTGCTGTCTACAATGGTGTCAAGCTTGATTTAGCAGTTGTAACCAGTGAATTGTCCAATTGAAAACGCTTCTAACACCTATTAAGAATAATCTTTTCTCTGCTAGCTTAACATTTTTTCTTCAGCCTCTTAAAAACGTCCATTTGAGACTCTATCATCTTGGAAACCGCGTAAAGAGCGTGAAATCCAACCTGTTTTAGCTTCTCGTTGATCAAAAAGAGGAACATAGGGTTTAATGTCTAGTAAAGGAGTCAAATCGAGCATATCCACTCCTCGAATGTTTAGTATATTTTTAGAGGTGTTAATAGATATCAACTCCACTATCGAGATTCCAATCGGATTTGGTCGAAGGGGAGCCCTAGTTGCAAAGACCCCCCGTTCTTTCTCATCTAGAAAAGGAATTATCTTCAATTTCACCTCTTTTGATAGATGGAAATGATAGATCAATTGCAAATGCGAAAAATCCTCTAAATCATCAAGTCCTTTCACATATTGAGGAAAGATTTCAATCAGGCCTTCAGCAGTAGAATAGCAGGATTGAATGGGGGTTCCTTTTTTCCTTTTAAACGGTGTCCGAATGTAACCAATAATTTTATACTGAACAAAACGTGATTCTTCCATTTCAGCATCCCTTTTAAAGATTCTAGGAGTTAAATTCGATTAATATCTATTTCCTCTGGTTCAAAGAGTTTCCTTCCCTCCATGCCCCCTGCAACAGTGATTACTTGACCCGAAATATGACCTGCGAGTTTATCTGAAGAGAGAAACACAACTGCTCTTGCAATGTCCTTTGGACGAGCTAATTTACGAAGAGGCATTGTTTGAAGGGTACTTTGAATTCCAACATGATCTTCCATGAATTTTTGTGTCATGGGGGTAATTGTCCATCCAGGTGCTACCAAATTGACTCTTCCGTGGGGAGCTAAGTTAACTATTTCGTTTTTTAGAGAGAGCATTAAGCCAAAGAGGCCTGACTTTGAGATGGCATAATCTACATGTCCAGCTTCTCCAAATATTCCAGCAGTTGACCCAATAAGCACAATACTTGCTATTTCTTCAGGAAAA
>CAZALJ010000216.1:0-4428 GCA_964485715.1 uncultured archaeon | reverse complement strand
TATTGAAAACAATTGAGGAATAACCAATGAGTTATGTAGAAAAGGCATTTTGGGATTATCTAAAATCAACACTTTTTGGTGGCATACGAATTCTCTTTTCTAGACGAATAATTTTGTTTAGTTTGATTTTATTTATCACTTCAGTCATAACAACAGGAGCAGTTGTTTTTCAAAGCCAAGCATCAAATATAATCACTTCAGAAGTTCTTAACTTTGTGTTTGCAATGCAGATAAGCATTGCTATTGGATTTATCATTTCAGGGTTATTTTCCAAAAAGTTAAACCTACCTCTTCGGTTTATTCTTCTTGTAGCTTTAGTTATAATCTTCCTGGTGATATATTTAATAAGCACAGAAAATCCTTCTTTAGATCCTCTTTCTAACCTTTTGATCCAATATTTTCCACTTTTAGCTTTTTTAAGCTGGGCATTCTTAGTCCCCCTTGCCTCATTTGCATTTTCAAAAGGAATGTTTAGTAATAAAATCACTGGAAGCGTTTTATTTCTAGGAAAACCTACAACAGATCACAAATCCATCTTTTCTGGGGTAATGACGCTCATTGCTATAGCATCTCTTATATGGAATATTGTCATGGTCTATATCGGTTTCACTGAAGAACGTTTAAGCTATTTAGTGCTTGGTGTCATTGGATTTATAGTTGCATTCCTTATTGTCTTGGTGGTTCAAGGATGGATCTTCAATGACGATGTTTTTAATACAACTTTAGGATTCTTCTTTATTATGACTTTACCTAATCAAATAATGATCTTTTTAGCTTCTGTAACTGGATCTGAAAGCATTATAACAAGTTTTGACTACTTTTTTGTGATATTTTCCCTTCTCTATAGTGCTCAGAATATCTCACGTCGTGTCAAAATGAAAGGTGTTGTTGTTGATCCTACAAAAAAGACTAAGAAAAAAGTAAAAGAGGATCCATTCCGCATAGGCAGAATCATTGGATTTGTAGGTGGAGAAGGAGTGGTACTAATTTATCTAGGTCTTGCTTTAGGCTTTCATTTAATTCAATTGCAAGTAATGAGTGGAGTAGACACTGCTTGGGAGGTCTTCTTTGGAACATTAACGTTCTCTGAAGGGTATCACGATATTACTATGGTGTTTATGGTTCTCATTCTTATACTTGTATGCTGTTTTTACACCGTGCAGCGTGGGAAAGGCTATTGGGAAGCTGACATCTATCGATTTGATTTTCTTCCTTCTTATGAAGATCTTGTTAATACCATCGAGAGAATCAAAAGTGGAGAACTCTCTTATAAGGATCTTGCTTTCACAGTAGGAAAAAAAGCTGTAGAAAAAGCCACAAGCGAAGTCGGCATTTTTTCTGCTGCTAAGAAATTTCGGAAAAAAATATTCGGAGAGAAAAATGGCTCAAAGCGGACATAAAGAATTGTCAACTTTTTTTAAATTTTTTTTAAAGACATTAATACTCTCTTATTTCGCTTCCAAAACTATCTGTTCTAGTACTACCCTTTGATATAATATTATGTTTATGAATGGACTCTTGAGAGACAGTCTTGGCTTGAACTTCTAAATTTCGCCCCGAAAAATGTTTCATTGCAAATTGCAATAGATTTCTGGTGACATCTTCTACAAATAATGGATTCTCCCACATACGAGTAACAACCCATTGTTCGTCCTCGGCTTTTAGAAGAGAAAATGTTGGAGCTGAAAAGCTTTCATCGAGGATTATACTAATATCTTCCATATCTGGAATATCTGATGTTCTACCTTGCAAACTGATTTCTGCATAAGCACGTTGGATGTGTGTGCGATTTGCAGAGTTCTGAGAAAGTGCATGAGGACAAGCGGTACTTCCGTAGGTTCCCAAGGTTAGTTTGTGAATAATACTACCCTGATCCCACCAAGTGGTTAAAAGGGCGTTGTAACTTTCTACTGAAGGTCGTTGTGAAACTGGAGTGGTTCTATTTGTAAAAAAAATAAATTCCAAAGTTATTGATCCTTTTTCAAACGAGTGTCGTTCATTTAGTTTCTGTAGAACGTGAATAGACATCTCTTCTAAGGAGTAATGGGTATGTACTTCACTGCTCAGAATTTCAGAGATTGATTCTACAAAACGGGACAAATGAGCTCCTTTTCGGGAGGGTGGTAAATTTATTACTACACTAACAGTGGTCTGATAACGATAAATTTTGGTACCCCGAGTGATAGAGACTTGAATTTGGAAATCAGTGATTCCAACTTCATCTAAGGATAATGAGACAACAGGGGATTGGTCTTGTGTTTCTTTTTCCATTAAAAACATTCCTTTTACTAATGATTTTTTACCAGAATTGAAATACTTATGAGTAGCCTATTTCTTAACCGTTCGGGAATTAAATAATAGTGTTTAATGTCAAACCAAAAGTTTACTGATTGTATTTTTGAAGAAATCGAATGAATAGTTTAACTGTATTATAAAAAAAAGAAACAATAACTCTGGATGATAAACTAAAAATTCTTAAATTCATTTCAACATCCTAGGAATCGGAATCCTAAAATAATTGTAATTTGATAACTAAAACTGTTAATGAAATCTTTTTATTAAAAAAGAGGTTTTTTGCCAGGTTAGAAAAATAGGACATTTCCTAGATTCCTAGCTATCCAAATCAGTGCTGAAATGAAAATGGCTATTCCAAGAGTGATAAGTGTCTATTCTAGCACCCCTAGCTGTGGGAAAAAAACTATAGCACTAAATATCTTTTTAGCTTACGCTCGTTCGAGGCCTGGACTCCGCAGCCTCATTGTAGATTTTTCTATAACCGAAAAGCTGAGATATACCCTCCTTAGATACGGTAAATCTCATTTCACTAGTACAGATTTTCTAAGCGAAATTTCTGAAGATACTCTTGTTAGTGAATCCTTATCAATCTTTGAAGATGAAGATAAAGGTTCATTTGTGCGGGTTCTTCCTTCTTCTGGTTGTTCAATCACGCAAAAAGATCTGGAAGAACGCACGAAATATCGGGTAAACTCGCTTTTTTTTAAAGATACAATTGATCTACTTGCTTTCATTCTACCAACCAGTTTAGAAGAAAATAGTATCACAATGACTGCAATACTTCAGAGTGATATGGTCTGGATTATTTCGTCAGAAAAATATCCAACATTCAGCTTAACTAGATCCACAATTCAGAACTTCTTATCTTTCCTTACTACACCCACTTTACTGATCATGAACATGGTTAAGCCTCCTGTGGTTTTTGGGAAACTCGATCACATATTTACGCAAATGGAATCAAAATTGAGGCATCCAATTTTCTATACTATACCTTGGCTTTCTGAACTTAATGAGTTTTCAGATCAAGGTGTTTATTGCTTGGAGTCACCATATTCCAAAGTAAATGAAACATTTCAAGATTTAAGTAACAAATTTCAAGAAATAACCGAAAAAGAGGAATTTGGGCGTGTAAGTGATGAAATCGAAGCATCACCTATTGCACTATTCATAACAGATCTAGAATCAGGCTCGACTATGTATTATTACTTCTTTGGAAAAGCAGAGGATGAAATGAAAAATCCGGCTCTTATAACAGCAGCGTTAACTAGTATTGCTCACATGGTGTCGGAGACTGCTGGACGTCGGGGTGATTTACGCTATATTGATAATGGAAATATGAAAATTGTACAAAGGAAGGGTAAACGTGTTGTTGGTATTCTTTATAGCCCAGTTATGAACGACACCTTGACAGAGTTACTTTTTCAGTATATTGAACGATTTGAAAAAGAGTTCAAACAAGCTATCAATGATTTTTCAGAGACTGGAAGGATTGCAGGATTTGCAGGGGCTACAAAAGTTGTAGAAGAAATTTTTGAACCATATGTTTTTGATATTGAAACAGTAAACGAACAGCTACGTCAGAAAGTCCTTGCATATGGTGCTGAAATGGATCTTTTACGAGGGGATCCTGAAGGCCTCTTCCATAATTATGTTCAAAAATATTTTTCTGACCCCACAGTCATAGATTTGTTGTTATATGAGTTCACAACTACTCATAATTCTAGACATGAATACTTACTGAAATTAGGAATCAATCCAAGGCCCAAGAGACATAAACTGGAAGAAGAAACAGGAAGAAAGATCTGTTCGTGTACAGAACCCCCTAGATATGTTCAAATCCAACCTTTCGATACTCTAGGGATACTAGACCTACCAGAGAAATTGAGACCAACTATAAGGGCGCTGCTAACGTCAAAAGTGCTTTCTCCTGAAACATCAACAGAAATAACAAAACGTGATCAAAAATTGGAACTTGAATGTCTAGAAGAATTACGAAAACGAGGATACGTGAAAAGAGTTTCTTCTACCCGTCTTTAAATTCCGTATTTAATCTGAAACTTCGCTCTCGAGTGGATCTGAGTTGAATAAATTGCTCGTAATCCTAAACTCTAATGTATTGACAGAAAAGTATAT
>CAZALJ010000215.1:0-4442 GCA_964485715.1 uncultured archaeon | reverse complement strand
ACAACAAGTTCCCCTGCAGTCTTTACTTTCAAAGTCCATAAGCCATGATTTACAGGGTGTTGGGGACCCATATGAATATACATCTGTTCACTCATGATTATTTTTGCTCCTATTATTTAGGTTGAGGTTTGAAAGAAAACGGTTTTTCTGGTAATTTATAATCACGGCGCATGGGATGTAGTTCTGAGATGTGCTTATGTTCATACTCATCCCATTCTTCGGGGAGAAGCAATCGTTTCAAATTTGGGTGATTTTTGACTTGAATCCCGAAAAGATCAAAAAGTTCTCTTTCATGCCAATTTGCTGATTCCCAAATAGATGTTATAGAAGGAATAACTGGGTTTTCTCGGTCTTCAATTTTGACATGAACTTGTAGAACTGTCGCATCACCATCCCATCTATCTATATGATAGACTACCTCAAAATATGTCTCATAATCTACTCCTGAAATAGCTTCTAATGATGTGAATTGCAATTCTGAAGCAACAAACTGCATAATATCTACTACATCATCAACATGGATTTGTAACCGAATACGATTTAGATCGGAAATTTCTGCTATTAATAATTTAACACCAAATTTTTCTTTCAACTGATTTAGATGATTCTCTATAATTGACACTATTCCGCCTCCTTCTTTAGCTTTTTCAGACGAAGTTTAAGGTCTAACTTCGGAGGAGTTCGATCATAAAACTCCCGAGGTTCCTCAAGCAATGGTTCAGGTATAAAAACTCCATCAGATCTTATTTTTTCCTGGAGGCGATGAATTCCAGCCCACATAGCTTCTGGACGAGGAGGACACCCAGGGACATAAACATCCACGGGGATTACCTGGTCCGCACCTTCTAATATAGTTGGTGCTTGCCAGAAAGGCCCTCCACTGATTGCACATTCACCTGTTGCAAGCACCCATTTGGGAGCTGGCATTTGGTCAAATATATCACGAAGACGGGAAGCAAATTTAACTGAAACAGGGCCATTGAGCCATAATACATCACAGTGTCTAGGACTAGCTCGGGCCAAAACTCCAAGACGCTGGGTATCATATCGACTAGCCATTGTCGCACCCATTTCTATAGCACAACATTTCATGCCGATATAGACAGGATAAAGGCTACATCTTTGAGCCCAATTACGGAGCCAATTGATTATTACAGTTACAAAATTTCTTGAATGAGTCAGTACTACATTGGGCATGGGTTCATAAATTTCTAATTCCCCAAGTTCCTTGTATTCCTTCCTAATTCCCCATGTTTTTTTTGTTGAATTGCGGAAATAGGACTTAAATTGTTTCATTTTTGACATAATTTCACACCCAAGTCATCGTCCCTTTTTTGATCCAAAAAAATAGTCCGATTAATATAAATAAAGTAAAAATGCTCATAACGAGAATAGCTGTAGTAGTTGCTTCTATGATTTGGAAAGCATACGCCCATAAAAGAAACAAAATTGTTAAAATGTCGAATACAACAAACACGATAGCGAAAGTAAAAAATTGGATGTTGAAACGGACTTGTGCGTCTCCTATCGGTTTCTCCCCACACTCATAGGTAGTAGTTGCTGCTTTCAAGCGTGGAATGTTCGGTGCCAATAAATATTGCACGATCTTAATGAAAATTGGACTTGCTAGCCCTGCTACAAGAAAAATTCCGAAATGAGTAAGTTCAACTTCAATCATGGAACATCCCGTCAATAAAAATGATTTAATTTCAAACTGGAGAGATTTACGTTTTTTGAGATATGATACTCCGCTCAAAAGGGTGGTTATTTATAATTTTGTCATACCTGTCCCTCAAACGTAAACAATGTAGACAGGCAATTTATTAATCACAATGAAACGGCTCATCGTGGTCGTAAGCGTGAAGATTCTACTTCTAGTGCCACCAGCAAAACAAAAGGAAGTAACCAAGTATCAACTTGCTTTCTTAAACTTTAACGCGCCTCCTCTCGGCCTGGGATACATTGCTGCTGTATTGGAAGAAAATGGATTTTCTAAAGTTAGAATATTAGATTGTTCAGCTTTAGAATATTCATTTGAGAACTATCGTCAATACCTAAAACGATTTACTCCTGATTTTGTTGGAATTCAAACGCTTACCCCTAATCTCTATAATGCCATTCAAGCAGCTCAAATAGCAAAGGAGGAGAGAGTTCCAATTGTAGCTTTGGGAGGATATCATCCTTCAGCTATGCCTGATGAAACTTTAACGCTAGGTAATGGAAATATTGACTTAGTTTTTCGTGGAGAGGCTGAATATTCTATACTAGAATTTGTCCAGCATCTGGAAACGGGCCGCGATTGGACTCAAACTAAGGGAATTTCGTATCTAGACAAAGATAATCAAGTTATTCATAATTCTCCTACTCCTTTCATCCGGGATCTAGATACTCTTCCATTACCTGCTCGTCATCTCCTTCCAATGGAAAAATATCGAATTTTTGGATCATCATTTCCAGCAACTTCGGTCATAACAAGCCGAGGATGTCCTTTTTCCTGTGATTTCTGTAGTGTTTCCGCATTCTATGGAGCAAAGTGGCGTCCTCGTTCACCTGAAAAAATTGCAGAAGAAATTCGTTTTTTAAGAGAAGTAATGGATCTGAAAGCGACTGCATTTGTTGATGACTTGTTCTTCATTTCAAAAAGACGAGTAAAAAGGTTAATCTATTTTCTTTCTAAGATCAAAGACATATATTGGGGGGCAACGACTCGTGCAGATGTTGGGGAACTTGAATTACTTAGCCTAATGAGAAAAGCAGGTTGTCGACTAGTTTTCGTTGGTGTTGAATCTGGAAATCAAGCAATCTTAGACCAAATACGTAAACGAACCTCAATCGATCAGGTAGAGCGATATTTTGATAACACTAAAAAAGCACACATGGATACTCTGGCTTCATTATCTTTTGGATTTCCTGGAGAGACTAAGCAAACGATAATTAATACTGTGAACTGGGTTGTAAATAGACTAGATCCAGAATTAGCTTTATTCACTCTCGCGACTCCCTACCCTGGCACGGATTTTTATCAGAACATGTTAAACACTGGAAAGATAAAAGAACATGATTATAGTAAATACAATCTCTTTTATCCAATTACAGAAATCACTGGTATGTCACGAGAAGAGATGAAAATCATGACAAAATGGGCGTATAAGCGTTTTTATATTCGACCCAAGAAAATAGTACAAAATACATTAAGAGAGTTAAGATATTCTATGGAGAGTTATGGTTTCAAACAATTCTTGCATAATAGTGGTGTTTTTGCAAAAGGAATTATCAATATGAAAATCCTAACTTCAATGTGAGCCTAATAATCAAAATTATAGCGAGTCTTTACCTTTTTCTGTGACTCCAAAGGTTTCGGGATTGCTCACAAGTCGTTTAATAAATCCCTTCTTCTCTAATCCTGCCAAACTTTCCTCAAACAGTTTTTTATCGAAAGTTTGGCCAGTCATTGTCGCCATCTGTTTTATTTGTGCCATGATATTCAAGAAATGGATGTCTCTGTGTTGTGATATTATTTCTAAGATTGTTATTTCTGTGTTGGTTAAACCTTCCTCAGTCATTAACTTTTCATCCATATTAATTTAGATACAATTGCGAGCGTGGTTTTTTTTATGGTTTTCTCTTCTAATCATAAAATAATAAGATTTCACTGTTTAAAGTTCACATTTGGGTATTATTGAATATTCTAAGTTGATGCTAAAGATCAGTTGCATTACTAAGTAAATATCTGATAAGGTTCCGAATAAAATATAAAATAAGGAAAAGCTGAAATAGATGAGTTACCGAAATTAATCAACTAGCCCAAAATATAATTTTTTTCCCTTAATGTAAGAAAAAAACACCTAGATTAATTGAGTGTATCCCAGATGGAGGAACTTAAAGAAATAATTCTCAAAGCTAAAGCTTTAAAGCAACGAAGAGAATATCAGAAAGCAATTGAGATTCTGAACCGAGGCCACGAAATTGGCGTCAAGAGCGAAGCAGTTGAAGATCTAGTGGATATTCACAACCAGCTTATTTTATTACATTATCAAATTAATGATCTCGTCATGTTTCAGAAGTCCTACAACTTTGCTCGAACGTTAGCTGTCAAAATAAATTATAATCGTGGACTTGTGGAATCTTTTATGAATATGGCGTGGGTCCAAACAGATAATAGGAATTTTGTCGACGCTATAACTCACGCCTCCCAAGCTCTAGCTATTGATGATATTTTAGATAATGCCTCTGCGTTTACGACAGCATTGTATATCATTTCAGAAGCAAACTATAGTGTTGGAGACATAGAAAAGGGGGACAAATACAAGGAATTATACCAGAAAAAACTCATGAAACTTACAGATAGCGAAGAACAAATGTTGAAAAGCATTGAAGGGCTGAGTGTGGGAATGACTAAGGAAGAGGATCTTGATTCGCGAGTTCAACAAGCTTTAGAGGAA
>CAZALJ010000214.1:0-4458 GCA_964485715.1 uncultured archaeon | reverse complement strand
AGGTTTGCCATTACTATAATCCACCGTAACTTGGGATTTTCCATCAGGTCGTAGCCAGGAAATTCCACCATTCTTTCGTACAACAGCAAGCTGTTTTGTGAGGCCATGGGCAAGCACAATTGGGAGGGGCATAAATGAGTCGGTTTCTCTACACGCATAGCCAAACATCATCCCCTGATCGCCTGCGCCCTGCTCTTCTGGACGAGTTTTTTCTACACCTCGAGCAATATCCGCGCTTTGTTCGTGGATAGTATTTAACACTGCAACAGAGTTATAATCAAACCCCATCTTTGAGTCAGTATAACCAATCTCTTTGATTTTATTACGAACCACTTTTTGAATATCAACATAGGTCGTTGTGGAAATCTCACCACCAATCAAAGCCATTCCTGTTGTTAGATACGTTTCACAAGCCACGTGGGCGTCGGGATCTTTGGCTAAAATCGCATCTAGAATTGCATCCGAGATTTGGTCAGCCATTTTATCTGGATGACCCTCGGTAACAGATTCCGAGGTAAATAAATGTCGTGTACTAACCATTTTTCCATTCCTTCACTGTTTTCTCGCTTGAGTAGTTGATTTATTAGGTAATCTGATAATTAGAGGTTATTTTTCAAAACCATTCCTTGAATTTTTAGTTGTTACTTTTCGATAACAACTCTATTGTTGAAACATTATTTGATTAGTTTCTCCTAGCAATCAAAAAATGAACCGGGCTAGAAGTAAAATCAACATTATCTGCAGGTTGAAGTTAATACAGAAGAAAAGACTTGTAAAATAACATCATTTTCAAAATATGCTAACTCTAAGACTGATCAAGTGAATTAAAACTCTTAATTCTTTAGAATAATCTCTAGATCCAGTTCAGATAATCTTATCTTGAGTTAGAGTTATTTTGAGTATTTTGTTACCTCTCGACATACCAAGCGCAAGAACAGCCCTTTTGTTCTGGCATCTGTGCAATAACTTTGTGAAAAATTTGTTTGAGACTAGTTGAACGGGATTTAAAAATTTTTAAAACTTCATTATGGCCCACTTGTTTTTGGAGGCCTGCAGCCATATTTGTAACAACTGCTATAACGCTATAGCAAATTCCAAGCTCGCGACAAAGTATAGCTTCAGAAGAATTTGTCATACCAACGACATCAGCGTCCATTTGTTGCAAAGCTTTGATCTCTGCGGGTGTTTCAAAACGAGGACCCATTGTAGTCACATACGTTCCTCTAAGATGTGCATTTGGATCGTTTTTGAGAACTTCTGAAAAAATTTTACGTAGTTGGGGACAATAAGGTTCTGACATATCCAAATGAATAACCCCCGAAATTTTGGTTCCTTGTTGTAATTCTACATTAAAATCCCCGTCAAAAAATGTTAAAGGACGAACGAAGTCGATAAATTGATCAAGAAGCACATAATCTCCAGGTTTTATGGAAGCTCGTAGACTACCGACAGCACTTGTCGCAATGACCTGGTGAATGGCTAGTGAGTGAAGAGCGAACACATTCGCCTTAAAATTAATTTTATGTGGTGGAATAGAATGTTTTCCCCCGTGACGAGGTAAAAAATACAAAATTTTCCCTTCAAGCTCTTGACGGTAGATAATTACTGATTTAGAATCGAAAGGGGTTGAAATGGAAATTTTTGAAGGGTCTTGTAAAAAGTCATAAAAACCCGACCCTCCTATGATACAAACAGCATTGGAGGGAGGGTTAATATCCAAACTGAAAATTCACCTTTTTTTCTTTTTACGAGTGTATCTAACAGATAGGTATAACACTAACCCTAAAATAGCCGCAATTTCGAAACCAGGGGTGTTCTCAGCATGTTTAATGTTTGTAGGTATTGTAATTTCATTTATTACTACATCAGTGTAAATTTCACTCATAATTTCTTCTACTAGAGCACTATCTTCCCAACCACTTGGATAAAATGTGTTGTTTGCTAATCCAAAAGGAAAAACTTTTGCGAGAAAACCATTCTGGCTCTGATTAAATTCTTCAAACACCGATAAAATAGTCTTTGTATTATTTTTCACAACACTTAGTAATGGCTCAGCTCTCCCATAGAAAGTTCGATCAGAATCAACAGTAACAACGGATTGTGAAAAACCATCAAATATTCCTAAAGTATTGCTATTTTGTAGTGCAGCGAATAATAATTCATAACCATCACTATCTAACTCTTCAGCCAATTCGATTGCTGTATCATAATTAGTCCAGTTTTCCCAGAAATAATCTATATATGATATTAGAAATTCTACATCAGTAGTTTTACGTAGAAAACCACTTTGAAATCCAGTAATAAGCTGCCATGAGCGAGGGTCTGGTTTAGGGTTATCTATTTCTGTACTATCTCGATATGTCCCGATCATTGCAATTTTTTGAGGTACATGAGATATTGCTGTTGCTGCCAGGGTTCCCGCAATGAAACCAACATGACTTTCATTGAAACTGACAAGCGCGACATTTTCAGGAAAATCTTCGGTTTTTTTAGGAAATTTGTTAGGTTTCTCGCCAGATAAGTCATAATAAAGAAAATTTGTAGTTGGGTATTGAGAATAATTTAGAGGATTACGTCGCAGCTCATAACCCATGAGAACAATAAGGTTATACTGTTCTGTAGCATTAAGCTTATTCACCATCTGAGTAAGGTTAGTCAGACTATTATTATAATAATAAGTGGCTTTATTAGGTGGTGAGGAGTAATTATTCAGCTGAAACACAGTATAGTTGATACCGTAAGTTTGATTGACCAAATCAAACCCATTTAAAACATCGTCGATAAAATAAGAATCGTAAAACTCAGAAGAATCCAAAATTATTGCAATATTCTCAATTGTTTGATTACCACTGGCTGTTCCGCCATTTGAGGAAATAATATGAGAGTTAGTTGAAACAAAGCAGAAAAGTAGTATCATTACTAATGATATTTTCCTGAGTTGAACCTTCATTTGTAAACCTCAATATGAATTAGATTGTAAGAGTGATCCTTCTTTCGCTATAAAAATAATTTCTTTTGATTTAATGTTTTTTTAACTAGATATCTCATCAACAATATGATACGGAGTTTAAAATGTTTAATATTTTTATATCTTCTTACTGTTCTTTTATAATAATATCTAGTTACATTAGACCCTTAAAAAATATAAATAGCAATCTTTAAGAATTATTCTACGAGTTTAAAACAAGATTCCACCGTACTTACATTTTTCCATTTTAATTGAAACAATGTCGTCAAAATCTTCCTTAACCACTCCCTCTAAGCCACAATATTATATGACAATATAAAGTAAATCACAAATAACTCCCCACATCGCCAATATATCGTAAAAGCTGGCGTTTACAAAATTTATCTAGATTTAGCGAGAATTGATTCTGCGACACGATTCACACCGTGAGCAACACCTTCAGTCATCATCCAACCATCGTTTCCTTTATAATTGTCTCCAACAAAGAAGAGATTAGGAACCACAGATGAGAAATTAGACAAATCGCTTCCTTGACGCGCATAGTTAACTGGCCAATCTTTATGAAATGTATGAATACATAATTCATCCTCTTCTTTCAGTTGAGGGAACGTTTCTAAAAGTTCATCTCGTGCACGACGGGTATCATGGACAATATCAGTGGAATGGAACACTTGATGTGTTAATAATAGGTGTTCACCTTTGGGTGCAAGATTTGGCGACGATATTGTAGGTTCTACTGCTCCTTTCACATATTTATTTTCAGGAAACTGAGCCACAACAGAGGTTTTGAGAATAGATGTCTTGGATCTGTAAGCAAAACCTCCACCTCGCGTGATTGGAGCAACAGGTAAGCGATAAGGCAAATGACTTTTGGATAATACCTCATTTACCTGTGGTTGGCCTAGGTTGAGGATAAAATAATCTGCTCGAATACTGAATTCCTCATTTGTGTTCCGATCACGACAAATAGCTGATTCAATTAGAGAACCATCCATTTCCAATTTAATTAATTCACAATTCTTTTGGAGAGTTGAGCCATTTCTACGTGCGTGTTCTACTAATGCAGCTGTAATAGCTTTACAGCCGCCCACTGGTACACCTGGACGTCCTCTTTGGTACATTCGTCTTAATACACGGAACATAGCTGCTGTGGATAATTGAGAGATATCTAAACTCAGAGCAAAACCAGTGATTGCATTAAAGAATTTAAAAATTTGAAGATCGTTTGTACGAGCCGCCAAGTACTCATGAAACGTCTCAGAATGGTGTTCAGAATAGCGAACACTTAATAGTAACTTTCGAAACACAAATAACCGTTGGCCCATCCGTGGAAACGCTTTCAAAATCCCCCAAAAATTTCGATGGAGTACAGGTTTTCGATCAGGCCAATACCATACTGTAAAGTTTTCATTATCAAATATTTCAAGGGGGAGGCTTAAATCCTGTAGAAGCATCAGTCCCAAAGGCCCGTACCGTGAATGTGGGATCAT
>CAZALJ010000213.1:0-4462 GCA_964485715.1 uncultured archaeon | reverse complement strand
AATGTCGTAAAAGGCTGGATTAGCACCTACAAATAATATTAAGTCTTCATACAATGGTAAAAATCATGCTTGATGAATTAGATCGATGTTATTGAGGTTTCAATCAATTAATTCAAAAAACTTTTAATCTTCTAACATTCTCTGGAAAACATTTGAAAGACTTTTAGCATATTCAATAATGGAATGCCTCCCCTTAGAACTAATATAGACTTCAGTAGTGGGTTTCAAATCAATAAACGTTTTTTTTATATCAACCAAGCCTCTACTTTGTAACTTCTTAATATGTGAAGATAGATTTCCTGAAGTTAAGTTAAGACATTTTTGTATTGAAGTAAAGGTGGCACGTCCTCTAGGAAGAAGAAACATTAAGACGGACATGCGTGCAGGGTTGTGAATATCACTATCAAGTTCTAATATCGTTTTAAAACTATCATTTTCAAGAATCTCGGGAGTCAAGCCAATCGAAAAATATGTACAATCATATGTATTTATGTTTTAGCTGTTTGAACGAGTATCTATTTTTTCAAAGAAATTTTCAATGACTTTCCTGTTCCAAAAAGCCGTTAAACAAAAACTTCCTCCAAAAGCAGCTCCAAAGATCATACTGTGGAAATTATAAAAAGATTCATCTATTAAAGCTATAAGAATCATGAGAATCGCAGCAAAAACACATATTAGTGGTGTAATAAGGAATTGATTTTTGTTTAGAATCTCTTTATTTGTTTCAAAATATTTTCGATCCATTACTAATGACATGAAACCCGAAATTAGTGCTATGGATGGAAACGTAAGAGAGTAAAGTGAATTCATATTATAATAAGTGATTAATACAGCCATTATAACGAATCCAAGGATTAGAAATATAGTATCATTACTAGTCTCTTTTGTTGGTTTCTTCCAACTGTAAATGTTAGTTAAATGCCTATCCGAGAAAATTTGGATGATTAAACCTGAAAAAATCGCTAAAATCCATGGTACAAGTGTAAAGACTCCAAAACTATCGGTTTGATAAACCATTTCGGTAATTATATAATCTAACAAACCAGCGCCAAATAGAAACAACCCCCATATTAGCCTAATCATTGAATCTTTTTGGATGATAAATGTTTTTTCAAATGCTTGGATACGGTTCATAAAAAGGAGTAATTGTTTGAGTTCCTCTTTAGAGATAGGTGGTTCACTCATGAATAAAGAATAACTTTTCGATTATTTAAATATCAAATGTTGCTTGCATCACAAAGTGGTTTGAAATACAAACGCGATTGCGTTACAAATCAATTGGGAACACACCAACTAGTCCTATGTTTTAAGGAGGGAAATTATTGGGTTATTTAGATCAAATGATAACTGATAAAGCAAAATAAGGAAGAAAAAAAATTGGAATATGCAATTGAAACAAGTGATTTGAAAAAACACTTCGGAAAAATACAAGCAGTTGATGGTATTGACTTAAAAATACCAAAAGGATCCCTATATGGAGTGCTTGGACCAAATGGAGCAGGAAAGTCAACAACTATCAGAATATTGTCAGGTATTCTATATCCCACAAACGGAGAAGTTACTGTATTAGGGATGGATTTGAAAAAAAATGGATATGCACTAAAAAGGAAAATAGGAGTATGTCCACAAGAATTGGTTGTTTACCCACGTTTGTCAGCAAGAGAAAACATACACTTAATCGCACAGATGCATGGCCTTTCAAGAAAGGACTATAAAGAGCGAACTGATGATTTACTTGGACGGATGAATTTATTAGAACGAGCCAATGACCTTTCAAAGACTTTTTCAGGAGGAATGAAAAGGAGATTAAATGTTTTGATGGCGGTAATTCATGAACCTGAATTAATCTTTTTTGATGAACCTACTGCGGGACTAGATCCTCAATCACGACGAGTTGTCTGGGATTTTATTAAAGGATTTCAGGCAAATGATAGTACAATAATTCTAACCACTCACAATATGGAAGAAGCCGATGATCTCTCAGATGAACTTGTAATAATTGATTACGGTAAAATTATTACTCAGGGTACTCCAAGTGAATTAAAGGGAAAACTAGGTGAGGGTGACAATATCGAATTTAAGGTCAGTAATCCAGAATTTAGAGCAGAGCTAATTGAAAGAATCAAGACACTGGACTTTGTACGTTGGGGAAAAGCAATTGGGAAACAAAGAATAGTTTTAAATGCTCTTGATGGTTTACGACGAATCTCTGAAATAATGGATGTTGTGAAGGTCGAAATGAAGGACATATCAGTCCGAGAGAACACCTTAGAAGATGTGTTTATTGATTTAACTGGCAGGAGGCTAAGAAACTAATGGCATTAATGAATTCAGGAATTTTTATAACACAAAAAAGTAATCAATTATGGTATTTAGTGATTAAAAACTTCAAATCTATGATAAGGGAAAAATCACAAATAGTCTGGTTATTAGGATATCCCATGCTATTTATGGGTCTTCTATCAGTAGCTTATGGAACCGAGGTATTCAAAATTATGGGGCCAGGCCTTCTAATTACTGGGCCTGTAGTAATAATTTCACAACTCGCATCACACTTCGCTGAAGAAAAGGAACTAGGAACTCTTCAACGTTTAACGACAACACCAGTCTCAAGATTAACAATTCTCTTATCAGCATTATTTTCGCAATTAATAGTTGGAGCTATTCAAATAGTTATTTTACTCTTTGCTTCAGTTTTATTTGGAATGTATTTTCATCCTGATGTGAATATTCCACTACTATTCATCATTCCATTCTTAGTTACTTTCACATCACTCGGATTTGGGTTAATATTGGCATCCTTTGTGAAGAGTAGCAGTTCTGCCGGAGGTTTAGCTTGGTTTATTATATTGCCCCTTCAGTTCTTAGGAGGAACCTTTTCAGATGAGCCTTTGGTAGATTTTCTCCCAACATCCTTGGCTGTGGAAGCAATGCAGAGTGTGATGATATACGGAACTGTCTCTTTTGATGTTGTAGGTTTAAACCTGATATTAATTCTAATTTGGGGGATTATCGGAGTGATTATCGGAGTAGTCCTATTTCAGCGAAAGACAGCCATTTTGTAAGCGATAACTTCTAGAGAAAGAGGATTAGACTATCCTCTTCAATTTTTTTTCTTAATATTAATTCATTAATAAAAATTAAAATGGGAAATAAGATGAAATTGAATTCTGATCATCAATATAAGTTAATTCATCTATTGGGATTGTTTGGAGTGATCTATTTAGTAATTAGCTACATAGTTTGTAATGAATTCATTCTTGTTGGATTAAGTATTGCTACTATTACATGGATTATACTAGGAGTCAACAAATTGCTAATTGACTTCAATTAAACTATAAAGAAAACATAAAGATTATTTCACTGTAATTAATAAAATGAATCTTTATTAGAAGGTAAATAAACGCTTCTCCTCCTTTTTTTAAGTTAGGATAAAAAAATATGTCGTAAAAGGCTGGTTTAGATTGGAAAAGTATATACTGTGGTATATATAAGGTAATAATACATGTAGGTTCATTGATTTAAGAAAATTTAACGTTAATAGACAATTATACCTAATCCCTTAACGAAACCTTTATAAAAATAAAAAAATTGAAAATAGTTGTGAAAAACCCAAAAGAATCTTCAAATGAGAATATCAAAGGGATAGATCTAATTGATCGGTTAAAAAGCCTATTTAGCGATAAAGAAATTTTCATGACCGTCCTAGTTCTTTGGTTTATTCTGGTTTACTTAGCGTTGCCTTTCTTTGGATCAATTATTCAAGATCAAATTCTCCTATTAATTCTGATGATAATATTTCCTTTTGTGTATCTAGTCATTCCTTTATGTGTAATTAAAGTCATTTCTGAACAATTTTCAGAAAATGAAACATCATTAGACACTCTTTGGAAGGGTGAATCGCCAGAACAGGAACGTAAATACATTATTTATCATGTTGGTTTTATTTGGGCCATTTATTTTTTTATTGCTCAATTTGGTGGTCCATTAATGTTAATTATGCTTCTCACAGGAATAATTGTTTTTATTGTTGGATTAAGAAAAGGATGGTTATTGACAACTGATGGGGGTGTTGAGCGATTTCGTGATTATTTTAAACGATTAGATAAAGGCCAAATCCTTTTCCTCCTTTTTATGTTTGTTGGATTAGCTGGAGGAATGGCATATATTGGATATGTAATAATTTTTGCTTATATAGCAGTTATTATAGTACATGACCGAATAAAGCCTTCGCAACTGGGGGTTCGATCAAACAAGATCATATTCTTGGTACCAGTTCTTGTAGTAATGGTGCTTCCAAATTTTGTTATTAACTACCTAATATGGATGAGTGGAAATATCGAATTATTAGGAGGAGATAACTATACAATATTCCAAGCGCTATATACGTATTTAGTGGTAGGTTTTGGTGAAGAGATTTCTTTTACGGTTGTATTTCAAACTTTTTTGGAAAGAAGGTATG
>CAZALJ010000212.1:0-4464 GCA_964485715.1 uncultured archaeon | reverse complement strand
ATGGATCTACTCTCGAATTCTCTGTCACAGTACGTTTAGATACGGATATAGAAATTGAATACTATAAAAGTGGTGGCATATTGCAATACCTGGTTTCAACCATGAGTTAATAATTTATTAATAGTACGCTTACATGTGTTTTAGAATGAACTGAATATAAATGAGATTAAATAATGGAATATGGAGATTTTATTCTTAATTTATTCCGAAAGGATCGTTGTGAACGTTTGATTCGAAAACAGCTTAATATTTTGCCCGAATCAGCAACTATTCGAGAAGCAATAATATCAATGCTGGATAAAGAAATAGATTATGTCTGTATATTGGATGATCAAGAGAGATTCAAGGGTATCATAACAGAACAACGCATCGTCCGATGGGTGAGAAATAGTACTCTAGATGAGAAGGCTCTGGTATCTACAATTATGTCAACTGAATTGGAGTGCTGTATGGAAAGGAGTGAACCGATATCCAAACTTGTTATGACCATGAGCAAGAATAATTTCATGCATATGCCCATCACAGACCGAGGAAAAGTGAAAGGTGTCGTTTCAGTTAGAGATTTTGTTTCTTATTTAGTTGATTATTTTGCTGAGAGTATTTATACTCTAATTCCAGATCAACCAGACCAGAAAAAGAGAGAAGGAGCTTAAACAACGAATTATTGAATTTTGGTGAAATTCTATGGAAGAAATGCTCCCAAAGGAGAGGAAAACTACTCAAGAAAAAGAGATTTCTACTCAAGATCATGTAGTGATTCGACTCGCTGGGGATAGTGGAGATGGAATGCAACTAGCTGGGTTAAAATTCACTACTGCGTCAGTCATTTTTGGTAATGACATTTCTACTCTTCCTGATTTTCCAGGGGAGATTCGTGCACCCGCAGGTACGCTTGCGGGTGTTTCAGGATTTCAAATTCATTTTTCTTCAAATATAATTTCTACACCTGGTGATGACCTAGATGCACTAGTTGTAATGAATCCAGCTGCATTAAAAGTCAATCTAACAGATCTAAAACCAAATGGAATACTAATTGTAAATCAAGATACTTTTACACAAAAAAATTTAGCCAAGGCTGGTTATGATCAGAATCCTTTAGAGGATGATTCATTAACAAGTTATCGTGTTTATCCAGTTAGCATTACTAAACTAAATCAGACAGCCGTAGAGTCGGAGGGGTTAACTTTTAAACAAGTTAATTTAACAAAGAACTTTTTTGCTCTTGGGTTGATTTCTTGGCTGTTTGATCGTCCGCTTACCCCAACTATTGAATGGATTGAAGAAAAATTCATACATCGTCCTCCAATAGTAAAAGCTAATATCAAGACATTAAAAGCTGGGTACAATTTCGGAGAAACCACTGACCTTTTTCCAATTCAATATCATGTCCCCCCAGCTAAAATGGAACCAGGACTCTACAAATACATTTCTGGTAATGAAGCTTTGAGTTTAGGCTTAATTGCAGCAGCTAATCTTGCAAAAAAAGAATTATTTTATGGAGCTTATCCAATAACTCCTGCTAGTGATCTTTTACATGAGCTAGTAAAACATAAAGAGTTTGGGATACGGGTTTTTCAAGCGGAGGATGAGATAGCTGCCATTGGTTCAGCTATTGGTGCCTCATTTGGAGGAATTATTGGAGTTGCAGGAACCTCAGGACCAGGATTTGCCTTAATGACTGAAGCGTTGGGACTTGCAGTAATTACTGAACTACCACTTGTAGTTATTGACGTACAGCGAGCAGGTCCTAGTACAGGAATGCCAACAAAACCAGAACAGGCTGATCTATTACAAGCACTATTTGGTCGAAATGGAGAGTCTCCATTACCAGTGATTGCTCCACAAACACCTGGAGATTGTTTTGAGACTGCGATCGAAGCAGTAAGGCTTGCTACTAAATATATGACTCCTGTTGTAATCCTTAGTGATGGTTTTGTAGCGAATAACATTGATCCATGGAGAATCCCTGATATAAGTCAGTACCAACAAATAGAAGTTCAACATCCATCAAAGGAAATCCTCAAAGATTCTGATATTTTCTATCCTTATATTCGTAATGAGAACTTAGTTAGACCATGGGCAATTCCTGGTACCAAAGGATTAGAATATCGTACTGGGGGACTTGAGAAAGAGGATAAGACTGGTAATGTTAGTTATGATCCTTTAAATCATGAAAAAATGGTCAGGGAAAGAGCAGAGAAGATTAAAAGGATCGCAAAGGACATTCCAATGCAAAAGGTAGAAGGTCCAAAAAACGGGAAGTTACTAGTTCTCAGCTGGGGTTCGACATATGGAGCAGCTCATACAGCAGCAGAAAATTTAAGGAAACAGGGTTACAGTGTTGCAAATGCAAATTTAAAATACCTCAATCCTTTTCCTCGCAATTTGAACGAAATTCTACATTCTTATGAAAACATCTTAATTCCTGAGATGAATCTAGGACAATTACAATTTTTGGTTCAAGCACGGTACTCTATTAAAACTACTGGGTTAACGAAAGTACAGGGAAGACCAATCCAAGTAAGAGAGATCCAAAATAAAATTTTAGACGTTTTAGGAGCGGAATAAAACAATGAAAAAGTCAGAACAGGTTTTGGCACCAAAAGACTTTGCGACAGATCTTGATGTTCGCTGGTGTCCAGGTTGTGGGGATTATAGTATTTTAGCAAATATCAAGAAAGTCTTACCGACGTTAAACATACCGAGGGAGAATATTGTATTCATTAGTGGTATTGGTTGCAGTTCACGATTTCCCTATTACATGAATACGTTTGGAATGAATACTATTCATGGTCGGGCTCCAGCAATCGCCACAGGACTTAAATGTAGTCGTCCTGGTCTATCTGTCTGGGTCGTTACTGGAGATGGAGACGGGTTAAGCATTGGAGGGAATCACTTAATGCATGCAATTCGGAGAAATGTTGACATCAAGATTCTTCTATTTAACAATCAGATTTATGGTTTAACCAAGGGACAATACTCCCCTACTTCCATTTTTGGTAAACAAACTAAATCATCACCAAGAGGTTCTATTGATTATGCTGTTAATCCTATTTCATGGGCACTTGGAGCCGAGGCAACTTTTATTGCCAGAACTGTTTATTCATATGGAGACCATATGAGAGAGGTTCTTCGACGAGCTGCAAACCACAAGGGGACTGCCTTTATAGAAATCTATCAAAACTGTTTGATTTTTAATGATGGGGCGTTTAAATACGCCACGGATAAAGAATTACGTTATGATAACATCCTAGAACTTAAACATGGTGAACCTATGGTTTTTGGTCGTGATCGTGAAAAAGGTATTTTTCTTCACGGTCTAACACCTAAAGTCATTAAATATAAAGAAGCAGGTTTTGCTCAAGAAGATTTGCTTTATCATGATGAATATGCCATTGAACCTACCTTAGCATTCTTTTTATCACGAATGCGTCACCCTCAATTCCCTGAACCAGTTGGTATATTTAGAGCAATACAAAAGGAAACATACGATGATATGTTAGAACAATCAATGAAAGAAGCCAAGGAGGCTCGTGCCAAGTCATTCCAAGAATTACTTAACGAAGGAGAAACTTGGACTGTTACCTAGTTTGAAGAAAATAATAGTTAAATTACATTAAGAGGTAACTTTGATGATAAAATGTACTGTTTGTGGACATGAGAATTTACCTGGATCATTTTACTGTTCCAATTGTAACAGTGATATTGTTATTGAAAAAAGAAAACCATTGACGGATTCTAGAATCGAAAAAGCAATATTAGAGGATTGTCTTGAGGAGGTCGGAGGAGAAGAATCACTAGCTCTCGAAGTTCCCCCTGATAAATCCGTCAAAGAAGTAGTTAGGTTGATGATAGATCATCAGAAATGCTCTGTAGTTATAACTGGATCAGATAGATCGATTGAAGGGATATTTACAGAACGATCTCTTCTTCGAAGAGTTTGCAATGAATCACCTATAAATGTAGACAAACCAATCCGAGAAGCAATGTTAAAAAAGCCTGTTGTTCTCAAAAAGAATGATTCGGTAGCGTATGCTCTCCATATGATGGAAGTTCAGGGTTATTCCTATGCAATCATAGAGGACGATCCAATTCGGGTGATCAACATTCGAGATATATTACAATATATCGTTGAGCTACATCCTAGCCTCGGGGGTTTTGATAAGGTTCTTAACGATTTTAAAGTTGCTGCTCTTAAAGACCATACTTTATCTAAGGAAGAACAAGTGATTTTTAATCAGATTGGGAAAAATAAGGACATTTTTTTCAAGGCTTTTACAGCGGCTCGAAAAACCGGAAAATTGGGGGAAACTGAACGAATCAGCAAAGCTGCTTTCCTGAACAGCTTTATCCCAGCAGTTAAAGAAATTACAAGGGAGGATAAGCACCTTTCTCCTGATGAAGCAGTATTACTTGGAAAATTTGTTGAATTGTTTGAGAAGAAGAAAGATTATTTCTTATCTA
>CAZALJ010000211.1:0-4475 GCA_964485715.1 uncultured archaeon | reverse complement strand
ATTATAATAGATTTAATTGGGTAGAAACAATCACGCAGAAGCTATAAACAATTACCTCATCATTTGCCTCATTAAGTTGAATCCACTGAAATAAAGTCTACGGATATGATAGGTGACAAACCAAGTGATTGATGAGCTGAATCAAGTCAATGATAAATCACGCTTTCTTCCCTTTAGATATCCTGACTTTGGTAAACTCCTTACTGGACAACTAGTGTCAAACATCGGCTCTCAATTCTCCTATATTGCGATATTATTTCTTGTTTATGATCTAACTGGAGAAATCTACGCTATGGCGCTCTTGTCCATTGCTCAGGCAATCCCAATGATATTGATTGGTCCTTGGGCTGGAGTAGTTGTTGATAAAGTCGATCGAAAATACGCAATGGCCTTAGCTGATTTAGGTCAAGCTTTTGCAATTATAATAATTCCCTTCACAGCCTCTCTACCTAATCAAACACGATTATTGTGGATTATTGGAATAGCTTTCTGTAACGCGACTTTTTCTCGATTTTTTTATCCAGCAAGAGGTGCTTCCATTCCTAAATTAGTGGATAACAAAAAAGATCTTCTTGCTGCCAATTCCTTAAGTGTAGGATCGTATCAGGTTTCAGCATTAATCGGGCCAATGGCTGCAGGCATTATTATTGGAACAATGGGCTATGACATTCCATTCTTCATTGATGGAGTATCATTTCTGTTTTCAGCTCTTTGTATATTAATGATAAATCGGTCATTAAAAGCTACCAATCCATCAAAACAGAAGCCAATTCAAGATTTAATAACAGGAGGGCGGTTTGTGATTGGGTTTCCCCCCCTCCTTTATTTGCTGATTGTTTTTTCAATGTTGATGTTCGCAGGGGGAGCTTCAATGATATTAATTGTTCCATATCTAGAAACTGAGCATGGATTGGTTGAACAAGGCATTCGTGAGTTTGTCTTTGGTTTAATGATGGGTGGATCTGCTGCAATGGGGATGACTATTGCTTTTCTCTTATCAAGAAAAAAACGAATCGCCAAACCGATTACTCTGATTACTTGGACGTTATTTCTAGCAGGAGTCATTTTGATAATTTTTGGTTCTGCTCCCCAGGGATTTCTTTGGATAGTAGGCCTCGCTTGGATAGGTTTTGGTGCAATCGAAGTGTTTATTGGAATTCCCCTTCAAACTTTTACCCAAGAAACTGTACCTGATAGATTACGTGGAAGAATCTTTTCTTTTATTAATTTATCAATCACTGTTTCCCAAATTATTGGTATGGGCATCATTGGACTAATTGCAAGCACCCCAATAGGAATAAGAGGGAGTTTAATATTAAGTGGACTAATCTTGGCGATTTTTTTCGCCATTGGCCTTATCTCTCTAAAAAAGAAAAGATTGGAATCTCTTGCAGAAATTCGAAGAGATGAATACTATCAGATAACTAGCCAAGAAGAAACTGATTCCATTATTTAAGGAGAGTCGCTTGTAGTCGTACTCGTGAGTTTTGCATAATCTTTGAGCTTGACTTCTTCACTTGTCCCTTTCAAAACTAAAACATATTCTAGACAACCACGGGCACGTTCACGACGTTGTATCATATCATCTAAATTGCTAGTTATGTCAAGATGAATCACTACATCCGCTTCCCCCAAATTGAGCCCTCTTCCACCTACAGGGGTGAATATAAGGACATTAACATCTTCTTGTTGAAATTGTTCGAGAATGATCCGTCTTGTGTCCTCTGGTGTTTTACCAGACAGATATTTAACCCCTGGGAAATTTAATGCCTTTGTTAATAGCATGTTAGTCTGATCTCCAAGAGCTAAATAGCGTGTGAACAAAATTATCTTAGCACCTCGAATAAGGTGTTCATGTATCAAGTCAATGGCAATATCCACTTTTGGATTGATCAATCCCCGAGTTGTTGTTTCTTCAGGATCATCAAATCGAGGTAACTCAGATCGATGGGAAATAATCTCTGAACTAGCTTCGATTACACTGTGAAAAGCCTCTTGGTTATCATCACTTCTAATATAACGTAAAAATTCCCCAGGGGTAGAATCTAGAAGAAGTAATCTTGCATGGGTAAGTTTGAAGAGGAGTGAGAAAGCTGTCAATAGTTGTTCGCGACTATCATTATCTTTAACTCGATATTTTCCAATGTGAATAGGATATTTCGCCTTGGAATCATGTAATCTTTCTAGAACGCCCCCATAAGACATCTTAATGACTTCTAGTCGGGTTAATTCAGGATCAAGGATTTCTTGGATAGTTTCGATCGGTTTGGTTAAGAGCCTCGATATTAATTGATCAATTTGTTTGTAGTCCTCGCGATTGATCTCACGAATCTGGGTGATAGTTTCATACGGAGATAAATCAGGCCGTTGCATAAGATGTGTTCCTTCACCAAGGGTCTTAAGGATTGCTTGGGCCCGATATTGGTCACGTGTGCCTGTCATGGCTAATATGGGAAAATTTCCTACCTTTGAGCGAATTTGATATAATTCTTCAAAGAATTTACTTAAGCGGAATCCCGATATGGACCGTGCTAAAAGATCAGTAGCTTCATCAATAACACAAAGCTGAACGGAACTCAAGATATCGATCTTTAAGCGTGATTTAATTTCAAATCGGTCGTTCATGAGAGTAGTGATGGGTGAAAAAATCACGTTAGATGCTGCGTACATTTTATTTTTTTGTGTCAGACTCAATCCTTTTCCACCAGATCGAGGATTGAATAAATAGCCTAATTGATCGACAAAACCAAAGTGTTTTGCCATTTCTAATGCTTGCCGACATCGTAATCCTGCAGCTTCTCGAGCTGAAGTGAAAACGAATTTTGCTTGAGGATTGGTCTTTCTCAAGGATAAAAAAACTAAGAGAGCTATTATTGTTTTCCCTGTGCCATAAGGGTAGTTTAGCAGCGAGGAATTAGGTAGCTTCGTAATTATTTCCTGCGTTGCAGCAAGTTGATATTCTCGTCTTTCAATTGTGAGTTCATCAAGATGCTTCTTGAGATCTAGTGAGGATTCCATAATTTCCAAGCTCTGGTTGTTCATGGAATTAGAGCTCCTTTTAAAAGCTACATTACAATAACCATAATCTGAAAATAAAAAATGAGATGATCAAATTGGAAGAACTTATCGCCACTTTGAGATCACGACGTTTAGGAATATTATTTATTTTGAAAATGATCCCATTAGATTTGTGGGATTGGAGACCAGATCCCTCCATGAAAAGTACTGCACAACTTGCTAATCATTTGGCTTGTAGTCCTTTGGCTATTCTCGAATTGCTTAGAGGGAATATTCCGGATGAGGAAACCTACAATAATTTAGAGTCAACCAATATGCCATTAAATGCTCAGGGACTAACGAAATTATATGAAGAAGGTTTGAGAAAGTTACTAACCTATCTTGAAGATCATTTAGAGGACGCACGAGTCGAAAACATCAAATTTTTCTATCAAGAACATAATTCCTCAATTTACACTGAGATCTTCAATGAAATAGGCCATGAATGGTTTCATTTAGGTCAATTATTTACTTATTTGAGGCAAAATGGTGTTTCAGTAAACATGGGGAGTTACTACGGGTATCAAGATCCTGATCCTGAAATCCCTCCCAATGAATAGATTATGTTTTGTATAGCTTCATTGAGTATAACCTCGTTTTTTCTTATTCTCTACTCAAGAGACTATCTTGTTTAAATCAATGAGAGGATTTGCAGGGGGGTTTCTGGCTATAACTCTCATTAAAAACCGATAAAACAAGGGGAAAAATAATATTGATTGAAGTTTGGGTTATCCAAGAACAAGCATTGAAGTATGCTGCAATATAGTGCAAATAATGAGGGATTAATGGGAACCCCTGTATGCTTGTTAGAAAATGATCGTGAGCAATCTTCATCCTGATCTGAACAGCAACAGGATTAATAATCTCCATTTCTACAGTTATTAGTTCCGTTTCGAGCCAAGATAGAAGTGTTGTAAAAAAATTGGTTAGAAAATGAAAATTTCCCCAAATAATTGGATTGATATGACCTATCAAGTTTTCATTAATGGAAGAGGTTAAATGAAATTTCATTTGAGTTGTAGATAGAGAATGGGAAAGGCTGCTGGTTAGCATCTTTGTTAAAGATATGGAGTTAATTATAGGAGTTGATGTTAGTAACTGAAGAAAGTCGGACGCAATGAGGGTTGCAATTTTTTGACGATGAGAAGCCCTCAATATCTTCTGAAGTAACATTGGAGCCAGATGTTCATCTTCTGCTAAAACATGTGCTCCAAGGTCAATAGTCAACGACGCTGTTCTCAATTCATGAATCAGATCTTCTATCCATACCCTTTCATGGAGTAAAGAAGACTTTTGTTTAAATAGATAAATCTCGTAACAGTCAAGGGGTTCGCAGCAATGGATATCAATGTTTAACTTATGAAGGATTGGTATTGGAATAGATGAGGGTACCGTAGAGGGGTGAAATCCACTTAAGT
>CAZALJ010000210.1:0-4517 GCA_964485715.1 uncultured archaeon | reverse complement strand
GAGTAAGAATGGATTATTCGATGAATAATTTCTGTTCTACAAAACATTTTAGGAAAAAGTGCGATGTATATCAAAAAAAATGAGAATAAATCTTTAGGGGAGGAAATTAGAAGTGATAACTCTTTAAATCTATTAGTTTCCGTTTTTCTATTAGGTATGAGTATTTATGTAGTGTCTCAGCTTCTTGGGTTATTTCTAACTACTGAAGCATATGGTCCGATCATAGAAGGAGGAAATAGTGCAAAACTGTTACTCACTGAGTTAATGTTTCTTTCTCTCTCCCTTAGTATTATTATTTTTCTGACTAGAGGAAAATTAACTCAATATGGATTAAATAAACCTATCGGAGAACTTAAATGGGGACCTATAATAGGAATAGGATTATTAATTGGTTCAATTGCCACCATAATCATTATCATATCGGGTGCAAATGGAAATCCTTCTCTTCAAGGTCTAGGTATAAGAGAAAAAATAGTCCTGATTTGGTTCTTAGCCTGTATATCAGAAGAAGTTTTCGTTAGAGGTTTGTTACAAGGTTACCTGCATCCTCTAGAGGGCACGAAAATTAGTATTGGTAAGCAAGATATCTCATATCCAGTTGTTTTCAGTGCAATATTCTTTGGAATTATACATCTACCTTTGATACTTTTTGGGGCAGATCTTATAACAGTTGGCGTTATCTTTTCAATGACAATAACTCTAGGATATTTTGCGGCCTCTTTAAGAGAGAAGCATCAGAGTGTATTACCTTCAATTGGCATTCATATCACAACGAACATTGGAGGAACGATGGTAGGTCCAATAGTATATGCTATCTTGGTAGGATCAATTTAAGTAAAATTTCCCTTAATGGAAATGACATATTAATAAGGTACGAATTAGGTTCCCCCTTCGAGCGAAAAGAAGGATGGAATGATTCAGACCCGAATTTTTATTCTGTGGCCCATGAAATCAGTAAACAAATTATGACGGCTATTAGAGATCAAATGCTGATACAAGAGAAATACTTCTTTACAATTATTCGAAAAAAGTTAAACATACCGTTGGAGAGATTAGATATTTCACCTGAGTCTCGTCTAAAAACGAATAGATTCTTAGCTACATTATTGCACTATTCTCCAGAGGAATTAAAAAAATGGATAGATTTGTCTTTTTAAATCTCAGCAAATAAGATTTCTTATTATAGGAGATTAACAGACGAACAACTAGGTTTGTGTTGTGAGTGGTTTGTAAGCTCGCATATGCCCTTTCATAACCGCAGGGAGTAATTGTTCATCCTCTTCTGGAGTAAGTACGAAATCTATCTCCTGATCGCGATCAGAGAATAAGAATCTATGCTTTAACCTCAGAAGGTAATAGTATGGTTGTGAGAGTCATCGCTCGCATGCAAAAAGTAATTGGATTTGTGGACTCTTGTTGTCCCGAGGGAACTGATCGTGTTGTCATTGTAGGAAGACAAGAACCAAATGAGAGTAATTAAGTCCAAAAAAAACCAATAAAATTTGGGTTTGTCTTACTTGATTCGTTAAATTCGATGTTATAATCACACTCTTCAATAAATTTTCGATGAAAAAATCGAAGGAGATTACTTTCATTAGAGAGAGAATCGTAAATTCTCCTTTGATTTAGAAATGGATGCCTTCAACGAAATCTTTATTAACTAATTCAGTTTTACAATGAAATTGATAACTATAAGCCTCAAAATAACCTTGGAAGAGAATAGAGTTTGAGGTATGAAGCATATCGGCTCTTTAGCTGACCCTCCAGCTTATAAAATGGAACTAGGTGAAATTTTAGTTAAAATCTCTTTACTAGAGGCTTTTGGTATCTGATATTTCTCGTTTAAGAACAGTCAATGGATGTGTAATGATTTGGAAAATAAATTACAATTATTAAAGAAAAAATATTATCTAACAGTCCTCAAAGGTTCCTCATATGATGTTGGATACGCTATTGCGAAAGATATTGACAAATTTCCCAATAAACGATCTTTTATAGCGGAAGCTCCAGTTAAATTCAAAAAATTTGGTTTTAAGGACTTTGATGATTTCAAGAGTTCTCTAGAAATGGCTTGTCCTGGAATAATAGATGAAATTCAAGGATTTTGTGATGGCCTAAATCTAAATCCCAAAAAAGTGCAGTTTTTTCAGACTGTGTATGATATACCACGAAATTGTTCAGTTCTAACGCTTTTACCAAAGCTTACTACGAATAATCACACACTAGTGGCTTATTCAAATGAATGGTCTTATCTTGATCCATTGGAAGATTTCGCTTTCGTTACCAGTCAAGTTGACCGAAAATATCGACATTTTTCTTTCATGTCATTTGGATTTGGTAGAGGTAATGGTTTTAATGAGAAAGGCTTAGGGATTTTCATCAGTAATGGTGGAGCTTTCGCGTATCCCTTAACTACCCGAGGTTTCGGTCTTGCAGTATTTGTTCGTGCCATACTTGAACAGTGTGCGAATATCGATCAAGCGATTGACCTCCTTAAGGAGCTTCCTGTTAGTTTTCCGTATGTATTTTCAATTGCTGATCAAGGAGGGAATGCGATCCGTGTTGAATGGCTTGATGGGAAATATAGCATTGACACGATCGATAAAAGCTCAGAACAACAATACCTATGCGCTACCAATCATTATGTGACTCCAGAAATGATGTCATATAATTCCTATAATGATGCTACTACGAATGGTGAACCATTTCTACGAAATTCTAAGACCCGTTATAATTTACTAAAGGATTTTATACAGAGAAATCAACCAAATATCACCAACGAACAGCTCAAAGAACTATTTAGTCAAGAATATCCTAATGGTCCCAGTGCTCATTTTTATCAAGAAGGTTTTGGGACGATGTACTCCCTCCTCACTGATTTGACAAGTCTATCCCTTGATATTTGCTTTGGACCACCAAAGTACAATGAGTGGGTTCAGTTACGTCCCCTTGAATTATCTAAGGCACAATACTTCGAGGCAACTTTTCCAAAGTCTTAAATTCTTTTTTCATGGTCTTAAGATAATTTTAAACTCCAGGTTCTTTCTAGACTCAATTCCTGAACCACTTCCCTTATCTTAGGAACAATTGAATGATCTCTGTCTTTTTCTTTTCTCTTTCGTTGAGATTCAAGCAAACAGAAAGCAGTAGCGGGGATTTGGTTCAAATTTCGAGTTTAATAAAGAAGTAGCTTTCTCTGAACAATAAAAAACACCAGAAATTCACTCTGTTTGTTTTAATAATTTGTATAACCTTTGAGTATACTTTTCTGGGTGTAAGAAAATGTAATGATGCCCACCAGATTCCGTGAAGATATATTCCAGTGCATTTGGAAATAATTCACGAAACTTATCCATTGCATAGAATGCATCTTTATCTCCCTCTGTCCCCAATAAAATCACAGGTTCATCATATGTTTTGACTTCTGGTTCTCGTCCTATATAATCATTCAAAAAGACTGTTGCACTGTCTAAATATTCAAATAAAGTATCTTTCTTTAATTTTTCCATTCTTTGGGAAAAATACTCACGGTGGAATTGATTCCAAGTTGAATCAGGGTACTCTTCGATCCGTTTTTTCTTAAATATCTTTCTTACAATCGAAAGGGGTAGACTTTTCAACACTAATTTCATTAATCTCTGAGAAGGAATCTCTTTTCTCCCCCAAAGAAGTCCTGTATGTGTCAAGACTACTCGGTCGATCTGTTCGGGTAGAAAATCTACTAAGAGTTGAACTAGTCCTCCCCCGTAAGAATATCCAATGATGGTTTTATGTTCAATCTCTTCTTGGAGTATTAAATTCTGGTAAAAATCAATCACCTCATCCACACTCGAAAGTGTTCGGGGTATAAAGGGAGCAATAATGCGATATTCTTTTTTTAACACATCAATTGGATAGAACCACATCTCGGGGCCGATCATTGCCCCATGGAAGAAAATGAGTGTTTTATCTCCTTCACCACACACCCAATATTCCCAGGTGGATTCTGTTAGACTAATACGCCTTTTTTCAAAAGAATTCGTTGTGTTTTTGAAGTATTTCCATTGTTCTTCAATGGTTTCCAGTTTCGGTGTTGAGATAGACATATGAGTATTCCCTCTAGTTAAGCATTATTTTAATCAAATAGCTGAGATCATCATACAATTTATTTGTAGAATTTAAAAAATGTTCACATTCGTGAATAATTTTTTCGATAAGGGATAATAATTGAAGTAGAAAAAATATTCATCGAAAAGATTTGAAAAATTTGAGAATAATTAGTTCAGCCCGTCAGATAAGTCTGTCTCCTATCACAAACATCATTATTGCTATTCTTTTTTGATTCTTCTCACTTCATAAACTAAGGGATTCCAAGCGTCGGGGCATGCATGTGTACTTACATCTGGATCCTCTAACCAGGGAAATTCAGCACCATATGCCATTGCATACACTTTCGGTAATATTGAATATAATGCGTGTAAACAGATCTTCCCTTGTATCTCGTTTTTCTCAAAAGAGATGAAAATTTCATCACCAAT
>CAZALJ010000209.1:0-4539 GCA_964485715.1 uncultured archaeon | reverse complement strand
GACATCAACACCACAAAACGGGCAATAAGGCATGATAATTACATCCTCTTTTTTTAAATTAGGATATTTCCTGACATTTCTAGACCAATTATAAATATTTTCTCAATGGAACTAAATAACTCAGTAGACACAATCTTTAAATCATGTTTTCCCTCTCTCTCAATCATTTTAGATGAATTCACCACCCCCACTTAACTTAGATTAAAATGTGTCAATTATGGTTAAAAAATATCCTCGTCCACGATTTGTCGATGTTACCCCTGAAACCGAGCGATTGAAAGAACTCGATCATTTTTGGATCATTATGGATCATTGCAAACACCTCGGATTATGGCGTTTTTCCTATCTCTCAGAAGATGAAACAGGGGAATTTATTCCTACAGGGGAAGCACGATTTTATGAGCCCATTCTCATGATTCACAGTTATGGATCTTCTCACACAATCTTTAATTGGTTTGCTCGTGAATTATGGTACTTTGGTTTTCGTAAACTATTTGCGATTGATAATGAACAAGCTGAACTACAAGTCGCAGGTGATCGTCTAGCACAAATAATTGATGAAATAAAACAAATTACGAATGCTCATAGGATATCCGTGATTGCTCATTCTACTGGTGGATTAATGGCTCGTTATTTCACCAAATTTACGGCGGGAGCTGATAGCCACATCCGTATTCTAGCTATGTGTGGGGTTCCTCATGATAAGGCTCAATACATTAGAAACCTAAAAGATTCTCCTACTCTACTGGATGAATCACAGATCCGAAGAGCTCTTGATTATCTAGAAGACATCAATTCTACAATTACAGAAAAAGAGCTTTATTACCTTACCCAGGTCAACTTGGGAGGAGGTATATGGTCAAAAACTAAACAAGATGGAGAAATTAAATTTACTCCTCTTTCAGATGCTATCAACATGACTGCTGGACAGACCCATCTTAGAGTCCATAGACACAAAGCTATTTTCGGTATGCTTAGACACTTGCTTGTTCCAAATGTCGCGGTTTTCAAGATCCGATTGTTAACAATATCGAATATAACAGCCCCATTGGGTTTTAGAATCTTTTTTAAAGGTCGTACAACTCAGAAGTATCCTCAAAGCGGGTGGATTCAAATTCCTTCTAACCATGAAGGTCCCTATCTTCCTGAAGCTCCTGTTATTATCTTTTGTAATATTGTTAAGTTAGATCATTGTAAAGAAGCGGAACTAGTGATAAATTTATTTGAAAAACATCGTCTCAAACATAAAAGCATTGGAAAAGTGGCTATTACACTAGATTGTAATGAAATTCCGCGAGTGGATTATATAACCATCTATGGAAAATCTGATGAACGAGTGGACTTAGCTATTTACACCTATATTCCCTGAGGTTTGAATTTGAGTCAAGATGATAAAATAAGACAAGCTGCTGAATTAATTAAAAATTCCAAATATATAATAGCTTTTACAGGAGCAGGAATAAGTGTTGAATCAGGTATACCTGATTTTCGAAGTCCAGGAGGCCTTTGGGACCGTTTTAATCCGATGGAATATGCTGAATATTCTGCTTTCTTAACACACCCAGAAAAATACTGGACGATGCATAAGGAATTAAGAGAGATAGTGATCAATGCTCAACCCAATCCAGCCCATGAAGCACTAGCTACTCTGGAACATGAATATGACAAGCTTAAAGCTATAGTAACTCAGAATGTTGATTTTTTGCATTCTCGAGCTGGCAATACTAAAGTACTTGAAATTCATGGATCTAGTCAGACCTCTCGTTGTTTGAGTTGCTCCAAAGAATTCTACTACACCGAGGTTGAAGAATTTCTTGATGAAGGGCAACTACCTCCCCGCTGCCCCGAGTGTGATGGGTTAATTAAAACGAATACGGTGTTATTTGGGGAACAGTTGCCCTATAATGTAGTAGAACAAGCTCGAGTAGAAATAGTGGCAGCTGATCTACTCATCGTTATAGGTAGTAGCTTGACAGTATACCCCGCTGCTGCATTACCATCACTTGCTGTTCAAACTGGAACACGGTTATTGATCGTCAATAAAGAGTTCACACCTATGGATATTTATGCTGATGTGGCAATTCGGGGTATGGCAGGAGAAATTATGTCAAAAATTTTAACTATACTAAAAGAGATTTCATTGTAATATATCTTGGTTGAACGTATTTTCTTGCTGACTACTCTCTGGAGATCCTTAATCCTCTTCCTCCTTCTCATCACCAAACTTCAATTTTTTAAATTCACCAAATTTATGTCCCAAAATGGAGAATCGTTTATTATTGAGAATAGGTAGTACTTCTTCACGTGCCTTAAGAATTCCTGCAAGATTTATCTTTGCAATCGATCGTTCTACTAATTCTGGTGTTACGTCATCAGAAAATGATAATTTACCAAGAACTCTTATCTCCAGTTTCTTTCCGTTGGCAACAACTGCTTCTAGTTCTTTTGCAGAATAATTGGCCCATCCTATTATGAAATTTTTCTTTTTTACAAGCTCTTGAAATGTTGCATCATGCAGATTGAGTTGTGCTTCTATTGCTTTTTCAAGAAAAACTGCACGGTCAGTATAAAACCCTTTTTCAACTAAAACATCTATTTTTGCGGTTACTTCAGCATTTAATTCTATTATAATATGATCATCAGGAAATTCTGTCATTTTTAATCAATTTTTCATTATATTATATTCTTTTAATAACATTACGATG
This sequence comes from uncultured archaeon, assembly GCA_964485715.1. GTDB lineage: Archaea > Asgardarchaeota > Heimdallarchaeia > Hodarchaeales > Hodarchaeaceae > Hodarchaeum. The sequence continues at coordinate 1,834 of CAZALJ010000209.1, read as the reverse complement.
TTTAAATTAAAAATTCAAAATACGCTTGTTATTTAGTACGCTTGTTCGTTACTAGACTAGCGAATTTATCTTGGATTGTATTTTGGAAGTGTTTTTTCCATTAAATAAGCATGTTCTTCTCGTTTATAATAGTTCTTAAGTTGTTTCTTAATACTATATCCATGTTTCTGATAGAATTTAATTGCTATTTCATTCTGATAATGGACTTGTAATTCGAAGTATTTAACCCCATGTTCTTCTTGAAGCCTAGTCTCAAGCTCAGCCAATAATTTACTCCCAATATTTCTTCCTTGGTAAGGAGGATCTACCTGGATTGAAATTATTCTTCCCAAGAATTTTTCAAAGTCATCTTGTTCTCCAACAGCGAAAGCGATTATCTTTGATTTTGGAGTAAGTTGAACTGTTAAGAAAATATAATTAGGCGTCATAGTCAGAAGAGCAACAATGATGGAAGGTCCATAACGTAATTCAATGGAAAAACAGGCTTTTTCAATTTCGTTAAGCCTTTCCGCGTCTTCTATTGTACCTGTTCGTATTATCATCTTTAAATCATCATAGGGAATGAAAAATTCGGTTGTTTAGCCTCCTGTGGCCGAGAATGTGCATAAAATAGATATCTTCGCTGAAGGAGGGGAAAAATCACAAACTTATCAATAATTTTCGTAAAAGTCCATAAATAAAAAATTATATGATTAAACAACCTCGTAACAAAAATTAGAAACCTCGTGTTTAGATTACAAATTGGACTCCATTTGACAGGAACTACCCACTAATGGAAATCCTTGGAGAATAAGGATGGTGATCAGTCATAAACTAGCTACTTTAGCATATATTGTTTGTAATCATGAGGTTCTCTTACTTTTCAGAAATAAAAAGAAAAACGATTTCCATGAGGGGAAATATGTAGGCATTGGGGGCCGTCTTGAACCAGGAGAAACTCCTATTGAATGTATTTTGCGTGAATTAAAGGAGGAAACAGGTTATACTCTTAAACCCGAAGCGATTGAGTTTAGAGGTTATATTTACTTTGATGAAATCAATCGAGATAAAACCAATGAAGATTTACCTGCATTTAATTGGCTCGTTTTTCTTTATTATGTTCGTGTAGCAAATAAAATCGATTTCGAGAACCCTGAAGGTAGATTACTATGGGTTCCTATCAATGAGATTCCATATGAGAAGATGTGGGCTGGGGATAGGATTTTCACACCTAAACTCCTCGAGACGAAAGAAGTCATTGAGGCAAAATTCCTTTATGAGGGTGAAAAAATTGTAAAGTGGAGTTTTGGTAGAGTAACTTAAGGTGCAATCGTACGTGGGCTTATTGTCAACCCAGACTTTAATTTTTAGGAAGAATTAGAGCTTGCCTCGATCGAGATTATTCGTTTGGTTGTTAAAGAAGTCATTTCCTTTAAGATCTATCTTTGCGAGGTTCACAAAGATCCCTCTTATCGGCCAGGCAATGGACTTCATGCTATTTCATGAAGATGACATTATGTACTTACCCAAAGATGATGTGACCAGTATCAAAATTGATAAAGAAATAGAACGACATGGTGAGATGGTTCTTCCCTCTAGTGTTCTAGAGCACTTTATTGATAAAGCTAATTACCACTGGATAATGGATTTCTGCATCTGTCGTTCTGCCTCTTCTTGTGAACATTATCCGATAGAACTAGGATGCTTATTTCTTGGTGAGGCAGCATTGAAAATAGATCCGAATTTAGGTAGAAAAGTGACCAAGGAAGAAGCGATACTCCATGTTGAGAAATGTCGTGAAGCTGGATTAATACATTTGATCGGTCGAAATAAGCTTGATACTTTTTGGCTTAAA
>CAZALJ010000208.1:0-4636 GCA_964485715.1 uncultured archaeon | reverse complement strand
AATTCCTGATCTTTTGATATAATGACTCGTGTAATCCCTTTTACTCCCTTTAATTGAAGATCCCTGATTTTTTCATTTAATTTATAGATATCATCAATTGTCAGGTCTTTTGAGTCAATAATAATCTCATTTGCATTACAATGTACTTCCCCTTTCTTCAACTTTGTTAACTTTTCAATAATGTGTTCAGGCCTTAATCCTTTGTCTGTCATCAAAATACTGTTTAATGTAATCTTAATTTGCATTAGTGCAAGGTCTACCGTTATGTTATCACTTATTGATTCAATAGTGGATAATTCAATCATTCGCTGGACTTCTTGAGCTTTTTCTTTGTTTTTCGAATAGGGTTCTTCAAGATAAACTGTCATAAAAGGAGAGGCAGGATTTTTACGTGCGTCAAGAATCTCTATCAAACGTGGTAGTCCCAATGTAACGTTCAATTCAGCAACACCTGCGTAGTGAAAAGTTTTCAAAGTCATTTGAGTACCTGGTTCTCCTATTGATTGAGCTGCTACTGTTCCAATAGCTTCTCCTGGTTCGACAAGGGATCGTAAATAAGCATCTTCAACAGAATCGAGTATTTTTCTTACTGTTTGCTTACTTAATTTTGGCAATTCTGATAGCTTACGAAATATGTCTGTTCGAATACTTTTGGGAAAGCGATCCTTTTTTTCATTGATTAGTTCATAAAGCTGATCTTTTGTTAAATTCGCCATATTGATATCCCTTCAATCCTCTTCTGTGGAGAGAACTTCCTCAATAATAGCATCTATATCTACAGGTCTGCCATGGTACGATTTCATGGGATCCACTCCATCTTCTCCATAACGTAATTGAACCACATCTCCTTCTGTTGTTCGAACTATTATATCATAATTAACATGAAGATCTTGTAAAGCATTCACCAATCTTCGTTGGAGATATCCACTTGTTGAGGTTCGAACTGCAGTATCTACTAATCCCTCGCGCCCTCCTTGTGCGTGGAAAAAGAATTCAGTCGGAGATAATCCTATACGATAATTGGAACGAACAAAACCCCGAGCAACTGGTCCAATGTCATTCTTTTGGAAATGAGGTAAGGATCGCTTACGATACCCTCTCAATATTCTTTCTCCACGAATGGATTGCTGCCCAACACACGCAGCCATTTGAGCAATGTTAAGTTGAGTTCCTTTTGCACCGGTTGACGCCATTACAACTGCTGAATTTGATATTCCCATATAATCATTTGCAACGCTACCCGCACTATCTCTAGCTTTAGCTAGAACGCTCATGACACGCATTTCTAGAGTTTCCTCAAGCGATTTTCCAGGAAGAGGTTCTAGTTCTCCCCGACTATAAGCTTCGATCATTTCATTAGCCACTTTTTCGTTCTCCGCGATTAGCGTGCTGATTCTTTTTTTACCTTCTTCAGGCATATTAACATTGGAATAGCCCAAACTAAATCCTTCATGCGAAAGAAATTCTAAAAGCATTTGAGTTAGCGAATCCAAAAATTCCCTAGCCCTATCACTTCCGTGGTCTTTAACTACAACATGTAATACACTCTCAGATTCATCTGCACCTATTGCTCGTCGATCAATAACTCCAGAGAGTAATTGACCTGATCTAATATAGATTGAACTGTCGTATTCACAGAGTTCTCCTTTACAAACATCATGTTTTCGACAGGTTCGAGATTTGGTCGTCACATTAACATCCGAAGGTAATAATAAGCTAAAAACTTGCTTTCCAGTCCATAATTCTTTGGGATATGAAATCGCTGGTAATGGAAGCTCTCCTTCATAATTTCCTGCTAGTAATAACTGCCAAACATCTTCTTTTGAGATTAATGTTTTCTTTCGTGTAAGTAAAAATGATGCAGACACATAATCATGAAGTGCTCCAATAATAGGCCCACCATATCTCGGAGAAAGTATCTGTTCTTGGACTCTCATTAAGACACGGGTTTCAGCACGAGCCTCTTCACTTTGAGGTACATGAAGATTCATTTCATCTCCATCAAAATCGGCATTATAGGGTGTACACACACATAAATGCAATCTAAAAGTCTTGAAGGGCATGACCCGAACTTCATGAGCCATTATAGACATACGATGAAGAGATGGTTGTCTGTTAAAGAGAACCATATCACCATCCCTCAGATGACGTTCAACTATAAAGCCTTGGTCAATCATCTCGGCAGTATTATTTAGGTCTCCAACAAATCTTAAGTCAATTCTTTTACCATCTGGCCTTATAATATAATTAGATCCAGTTTTAGAAACTCCTGTTTTCTCATCTATCTCCGGATTGGGACCATTCATCACCAACTCCTTCATTTCTTCAATATTCCATTCAGTTACTCTCTCAGGAACAGTTAGAATTTTGGCGATTTGTTCAGGAACCCCCACCTCATTAATAGAAATGTTTGGATCTGGAGAGACAACTGTCCTTGCGGAAAAATCGACTCTTTTTCCAGATAGATTTCCTCGAAATCGTCCTTCTTTCCCTCTCAGTCTTTGAGTGAGTGTTCTTAATGCACGACCCGATCGGTGTCTTGCAGGGGGGATTCCTGCGACTTCATTATCCATGAATGTTGTGACGTGATATTGTAATAGTTCCCATAGATCTTCTACGATGAGTTGGGGAGCTCCTGCTTCGATATTTTCTCTTAATCTTTGATTTATCCGGATTATATCTACTAGTTTATGTGTTAGGTCGTCTTCACTTCGTACACCTGACTCTAATGTTATTGAGGCACGTACAGACACAGGAGGTACTGGTAAAACAGATAATATCATCCATTCTGGACGAGAATGGTTTGCATCAATACCTAACAAAGTCAAATCCAGTGTTTGAATTCCTTCAAAGCGCTTTTGAATTTCTGAAGGGGTGATACGGACAGATCCTTCAGGAGTTTCTTCATAAAAACTGGTTGGTTTTTCATACTTAATTTTATATTGAGGTTGGCTGCAGTGAGGACACTCAGATTTTTTCCTAGCCTCCTTAACTACTTCCTTAATTAGATCAGAAGTGGTTTTAATATCATCTTCTGTGGCTGCTTTCTCAATCAATCGTTGGTATTTTTTGATGGTTAATGAATCTAACAAAATTCGTGAACATGCTCTACATGTTGAACGAAGTAGCTTGTAAATTGTTGATTTTGCATACCCAACGTGAATAACTGGTCTTGCAAGTTCTATCATGCCAAAGTGTCCTGGGCAATCTCCAACTTGATTTCCACAGGTTTTACAACGTTGGCCAGGTTCAATTGTTCCGAGACGACGATCTATTAGACCACCTTCAATAGGTGTTCCATCCTCGTTATAAGTATCAGCAGTGATAATTTTTGTAACAGCCATCTTTCTGATTTCATTTGGTGAAAGAATTCCAAATTGAATTTGATTAATTTTTTTTAGCTCAGGCGTCCACATAAGATAGTCTCCTAGCAATACTTACAACTAGAGCAAATTGAAGAACTTAGAGAATATTAAGGATCTTTTCAGGAAAGGAGTCAGCAAAGAATATGAGAATTGCTTAACTAAAGCGAACCACGATAATGCTTATGTATTTTAACGTTAATGACTCCCGACTGAAATCAGAAGCTTGTAACATAAAAGGAAGAAGGTTCGAGCTACTCCGTCTCATCTTGTCAATCTCCTTGATTAACTGCAGCCCACCAAATATGAAAAAACTAAATAAGGTCTGATAACACCTAAATCACCCTCTTTGCAAGGTCATAACTTACCAGCGTTAGTGGAGTTTCTCTCAGGTTTGCTGCACTAAATCGAAGACTCCTACTTCTCTAACAGCAACGTGACTTAGTTATTGCAATATTTTCCCCTAAGTTAATGTTTAGAAGCATTAGATTATCTAATATAATAACAATTAATGTTTATATAAGAATATTTAATTTATTATAACAGAATAAGGTGAAAGAATGGATGCGGGTGATTCCAGTTGTATCAGAATCTTTGGGAACTCGAGGACTATCATTATTCATAATATCTGAAGATCAAAATATTTTTATTGATCCATCGGTATCCTTGGCTCCTTTTCGTAATGGACATCCTCCCCACCTTCAAGAGATAGCTGCATCTTTTCTTTCTAGGCAATACATCATGAAATTTTGGCAACTTGCCACCATCATCATTCAAACCCATTACCACGCTGATCATTATTCATTAGGAGTAGATCGGCCATATGAGTTCACAAATCAAGCTATTGCCAATTTATTATATTCTCATCCTGAAAAAACAATTTTAGCAAAAGACCCAATAAGAAACATAAATGTTAATCAGAAAAAAAGAGCATTCTGGCTATGGAGGCGTAAGGGAATTCCTTTATTTGTGGCTGATGGTAATACATTTGTGTTTGGGCGAACCAGGATTGCTTTTTCGGATGCCCTACCTCATGGAAAAATAAATTCAAAACAGGGATGGGTTGTCGCTGTCTTTATTGCAGATTCTTATGAAAGTGCTTTAATTACTTCTGATGTTGTAGGTCCTGGCTCTGATATTGCATTAGACTTTATCATCGAGAATCCAGCTGATTTAATAATTATTGACGGGCCTTCAACTTATCACCCTAAACAGACTATTGAAGATATAGAACGTGCTTTCCAACGGTTAAATATGGTAAATGACATGAAACC
>CAZALJ010000207.1:0-4644 GCA_964485715.1 uncultured archaeon | reverse complement strand
TTCCCTAATATTAGGAAAATAAAGTATAAATTTTAGGTGAAAAATTATTTGAACATCATAGAAATTGAGAATTTAACAAAAAAGTTTAAAGACAACGTAGCTCTCGATAATGTCTCTCTTAAAATTAGAAAAGGAGAGGTATTTGGGTTATTAGGCCCTAATGGCGCAGGAAAAACCACGCTCATTCGGTTGTTAATCGGCCTGATTAAACCAACCTCGGGGACTGCCCGTATTCAATACGATGGTCGTGGCCCTTTCGATATTAAGAAAGATATTATGAAGATTAGAAAAAGAGCAAGTCTTCTGCCTCAAGAGGCGGATGTGTATGAAAATTTAACTGCAAAAGAGAATATCATGTACTACGGGCAAATCTATGGTAATGTGCCTAATGGAGAAGTCCGAAGACGAACCGAGGAATTAATTGACATGATTGGTCTTCGTGGCCGTGAAAACGATGTTACCAAGGAATTTTCTGGTGGGATGAAACGGAAAGTGCTTGTGGCTCGTGCTCTGGTTATGGATCCAGATTTGATCTTTCTAGACGAACCTACAACGGGTATTGATATTCTTGGTGCTCGCACAGTACGGAATCTAATTAGGAGACTATCTAAGGAACTACATAAGACAGTCATCTTAACTACGCACGATTTAACGGAAGTTGAAGAGCTCTGTGATCGTGTGGGTATTTTAGTCAAAGGAAAACTTGCTGCAGTTGGTAGTCCAGACGAATTAGAGCAAGAATTTACGAAAGCTCACCTTGAAGACGTTTTCATTGGTTTAACAACAGGAGAAGGTGTTTTAGAGGAAGATTTGATTCCAACAAAGAAGAAACGTGGATTAATCTCTCGCATTTTAAGAAGGTGATGATATGGGTACAGTTAAACAAGTAATGTCATTAGTTAAACAGGAGCTACAAAGCGCTCGAAGGACTCGATATGTAATTTTTACTTTCGTTTTGATGCCTATTTTCATGTGGGGTTTACAAGGTGGAGTTCAAATGCTCATCGGCTTTGTTATGGGCTCCTCCCAAGAAGGTGTAACCATCTATTTTGTTAGTTATGATGAAGGAAATGGAACCCATAATGTAGGAGACGAATTTCTTGAAAAACTTATAGCTGCTACTAAATCTAATACGTCTATCCTAAACGGTGCAACAGTCGACGCCACAAAGTATGCAGACATTTCCTATCCGGATTTAATAAAGAAAATTCATGATTCTAAAACAGCTGGCGCTTATACTCCGTGTGTTATTATTCCTGAAAACTTTACTTTAGACTATCAAGCCTATAATGCTACCTCTAATACTGCTAATATTCGCCCTAAGGTTGAATTATACTCTCTCCCAGGTGGATTACTTGGATCAACCATGCTTGAGTCTGGAGTTTTAATGATAGTCTACGAGTTCCATATTAAAATACCAACTGATGAAGATAAAGTAGTCGATTTTTACCCAGAGACTGTAACCTTCCCACAGGAAGAAGGTGCCGCTTCAGGGTTTGGCATCGGATTCATTGGTTTTATATCGATCATGGTGGCAGTATTGGCCCCAGCTCCGTTTGTAAGCACTTCATTTGCAGGTGAAAGAGAAAAAAAGACAATGGAATCTCTTCTTGCGTTACCTATCTCCCGATTCAATATACTCTTCTCGAAACTACTTGCAGGTATGGTTCTTATTGGAGTTTTTGCATTAATGAATATTTTTGGTCTTTTTCTGTTCGCAGGAATGATTGATGTTGCTGCCAGTGCGGTACCGTCAGAGGAGTATGGATCAATGCTCTCTATCGAACCTTCGTTAATTTTGTTAATCTTGGTTGTTGCTATGATGTTTCTTTCAGCGTTTGTTGCTATCGGGATAGGCATCTCAGTAGCCAGCCTGACTAAGGATGTTCGTTCAGCTGAGTCTATGTACAATATGGTAATGATGGTACCTGCCATGGGTGTTGGTTTCATTAGTATGTTCGGGGGTATCCCAGAACGGGCTTTTGGCGGAGCTGGAATATTTCTATACATCATACCCTGGGCTCATTCGATCGCTATTCTCTCTAAGGGGTTATATCCACAGACGTATGCTTCCAGTGCTTTAACTCGTGGCTTGCCTGGCGGAGGAATTGCCATGGACATACTTTTCCACTTTGGGTTCTTGATTGTGGTGATTCTGATCTGCTTGTTTATTGCTTCCAGAATCTTCGAACGTGAAGGGATTTTAACCTAATTTTCCCTTTCCCTTCTTTCTTTTTCCTATTAGTCCAAAATAATATGCATTCTTTATCTATCTCTTTTTTTTATTCCATATCTAATTTAATCGTTTGAGTACAGCATTAAGGGCCTCTGTCCACGCTGACAATCCTTGTTGTTGTCGCAAAACATTGAGTCCTTGTTCAGTTATGCCTTCTGGGGTGGCTAAGGCGCCTAACATGACATTTAAATCCTCTTTTGGACTTTTTAAAGCCATGTTCGCAGCTCCTCGAACTGTTTCAAGAACTAGGTTTCGTGCTATTTCTTGCGGTACTCCATTCTGACTTGTCCAAGAAATTGTTTCATCTAACAAAGCATAAATCCAGCCATAAAACGCAGCTACCACACTTGCTGGAGTGAAATTTGATTCATCAGGTAGAATGTGAACCTGGCCTAAGAGGGTGAACAGTTCCCGAGCTTGAGGATTGTCAGGAAAAAGTAAGGTGGGACTTTGATTGATCGCAGCGCAAGATATGGGCATAGCTCTGACTACTGTAGCAGGTGCCGTGATTGGTTTCAATGTCTCGAGTGGCAGACTAACAGCTACAGAAATAACTATCTGTTCAGAATGGAAAAAAATATCTTCAGATACTGCTACTGTGTCTTCAGGACGAGTTGTTAGTATAATTAAATCTGATGCATTCGCAACTGCCTGATTATGTTTTACTACTATTGCTCCAAATCGTGCAGCTAAGCTTGCTGATCGTTCTTTATTCCGAGGTGAGAGAAAAATCTCAATATCTTGGGATACTCTCCGTAAACCTTCTACTAGATAACTCGCAAGATGACCAACTCCAATAATTCCAATCCGTTCAATCATTTGTGTCTCTCCTTAGCTATTTTGAGAAGCTTTTCCAACATATCTTCGACATGATAACAGACGATTGCTCCCATGTTTCCTAGTTCATCTGTCACGTCAACAGGAAGGCTTGTTGGGCTGTCGTCAGGGATCTGGTTCAGCTTCCCCCCAACGAAAATTGGGATGCTTAGATCGATTTGGTTCATCTCATGGTACAATGATTGTAGATAGGTAAGTACAACCCCATTATAAGAACTAATGGCAATAAAATCGGCTTTTTCCGCCTTAGCGCGTTTGGTGACAATATCTGGGTCGACACTAACACCAGCATCAATTACTTCAAGTCCTAGACGCTTTAATACCTGCTCAAGAAGAATTTTTCCATATTCATGTACATCAGTACAACTAATGCAGATTCTGAAGTTGGTTTGACGTAACTTTTCTTGATCTGAGTGATTCATGGAGGTGACTAATCTTTCACTTTTTGTCTCAAGCTCAGCAATTGGGGTCGCCTGAACGACAGGAATTCGGTTACGTAACTGGTTTTCTTGAAATTTTCCAGGGCCAAACAGTTCTTCTAATCGTTTGGCTCCAATCCGACGGATCGCTAGAAGTAATTCGAAAGGATTATTGATGTCAATCCCAGCTTCCTCTAACCCTTTTAAAACTCGTTCTTTGAAGCGCTGTCCAGCTTCAACTAACAGATCTGCAGTTTTTTCAGATGCACCTATGTCGAACAAGTCCTCAAAACCATCAGCTCGGTGGATTAGCCTGTTGGCGAAGAGATGGGCATCAACAATCTCATTGATTTCAGGAATTCTCATTGCTTCAGTCACTGGAACTGGATTGAGTCCGTGCCCAGTAGGAAGGTTACGTTGTGCAACAATATCGACTAATAGATAACTTGCAAGATTAGCGTAGTTCTCCACCTCTCTCGTAACAAATATGGTTGTATTACCATAGACCATAGTTCCAGGCGTCTTTGTTACCCGAGCAAGAGCTCGTTGAAACGCTAGTCGGGTCAGAGGATCAGAAAATGTATGGCCATAGCAATGAGAAACATATCCACCGATAAGCTCCTCAATAATGTAACATTCTATTAGGACTGCCCCAATACTGCAAGACATGTCACAAAATAATGCAGCGAATCCATCATCCAGGTTCGAGTGTATCATAATTTCCACTGGTTGAGCAGCGCACAAGGCTACAGCTTTAACAGTTTCAGCAGTCGTTCTGACGTCATCATGCCATCTTGGCATTCGGAAAGTGAAGTACTGACCAATATTACCAATACTCGTTGACCCAGCCTCCAGAGCAGCTACCGTGTTTTCAATAGCAGCTGGTGTTCCAATGACGAAATCTCCGAAGTGAGGGGCAACTGGTGCAGAGTGGGTTAGATCGATGAAATCTTCAGGTTTTCCAAGAATCAAACCAGTTCCTCGAGGCATGTTTGTTCGAATATCAGCTGGATACCCCATACTCCAATCTAGACAAATTCCATATCGATCTATTCTGTAACCTGCAGCCGTAATCTGGTCATAAATCTTAGCGTAAGCCAATTTACTCTTCGTAAGACTGCGATATCCAATCTGACCATGAAGCATGATTGT
>CAZALJ010000206.1:0-4645 GCA_964485715.1 uncultured archaeon | reverse complement strand
TAAGGCGACTACCGAGGAGAAATAAGACAAAGAAAAGAAGCATTGCGATCAAATCGGTGTTGAACAGCTCTAAAATATATCCTTCAATAGAGATCTGTCGTAACAGATGAACACCATACGTTGTGGGAAATAGATAACTGACCCAACGAATGACTTCTGGAATTTGACTAAGTGGGATAACTATTCCTGATAACAGTAGTGCAGGTAAGATCACTATTGGGACAAATTGGATTGCCTGAAATTCTGAACGAGCAAAGGAGGAAAGAAAGATTGCTAGTACCAACCCTGTCCATCCAAGGATGACTGCACCGATATAAAGAGAGAGATACTGTGCCAGTGTGGTGCCAAAAGAGATATTAAAGAGTACGTTTGCCACAATTATTATCACGGTAGTTTGAGCCATACTGACCACGGAAAAGGCTGCAAGATACCCCAAAATTATTTGAGACTTATCATATGGACATTGAAGAAGTAAGGGTAATGTTCCACCTTTTCTCTCACCTATAAGGTTCATAATGATTAGAATGAAAGAGAAAAAGAATACTCCGAAGATAATCATAGCAGGCCCAAAGAAATCAATGGTCGCTAAATCCTCTCCATAAGCATAACTCACATCTAAACCGAAGTTTTCTCGAAATTCACCTGTAGCGTCCTGAAATGCTTCTTGAAATGCTTGCAATGCAACTACTCCGATTTGAGGATTTGAATTATCTAAATAGAGTTCAATTGAGACATTTTTACCAATAGGAGAAGCTAGATTGTATGTAAAATTGGCAGGAATTAGAATAGCACATATGTATTTTTTGTTATCAATGTCAAGCATAGCTTCCGAAAAGTCACCAGAATAACTAAATACGTCTACTTTCGATGAATCATTTAAATAATCAATTATTTTATTCCCTAATGATTCTACTGATATATTAAAATTATAAGGGGAAGGAATAACTATTTCTACGTCACTACTGTCTTCATTGATGATAATGATAGGCACATGCTCGATTTCACCTCCAAACGCGACACCAAACATTATTATGTATAAAATTGGAGCAAAAAGTGCCAATCCTAGAGTCCTGTGATCACGGAGAAGTTGCCTCCACAATCTTAGAGTTATTAAATAAGCAAGCTTCATGAGACATCACCCTTGATTAATTCGAAAAACATGTTTTCCATGTTTTTTTGTCCAGTTTGCTTCAATAAATAATTTGGTGTATCAACTGCTAGGAGGGATCCACCCCTCATCACACCCACTCTATCAGCCCACTCTGCTTCGTTTAAGTAATGTGTAGTCACCAAAATTGTTGTTCCCTGAGTTTTAGCTATTTCTCTAAAATATTGCCAGAATTCACGGCGTAATACGGGATCGAGACCAACAGTTGGCTCATCAAGCAAAGCTATCTCTGGCTTATTCACCATCGCTGCGGCCAACGCTGTTCTTTGTTGCGTCCCTCCTGATAAATGAATAGCTAATTTATCCTGATGTTCATTGAGGGACAGTTTATCAATCATTAAAGACACATTTTCGTCTGCTAAAACGCTTGGAACACCTTTGGCTCGAGCAAAGAATTTAATGTTCTCTCTAGCAGTCAGAAGATCATAAAGTGCCCTCTGCTGGGGAAGGTAACCCATAATCCTTCTGAGCTTTTTCTTTTCTTGGGGAATCTGGTATCCTTTAACAATAATGTCTCCTGAACCTTTTTCAGGTTTTAAAATTCCTAATAATAAGCGAATGGTTGTAGTTTTACCTGCTGCATTAGGTCCTACAAGACAAAAAACCTCGCCCCTATTTATCTGGAGATCCAGATTATCTACAGCAATAACATCTCCAAATCGTTTGGAGACCATGAAAATTTCTATATCAAATGTCAAGTAATACACCAATTCATACTTTTTTATAATTGATCTAATTCAATCTCATTATCATTTATGAATTTCATATTCCGTTTCACTGAAATTCTAATAATTATAGTGTGTTAAGAAACTTTCTAGATGTATCCTTCAGAATAAAAAAGAACTCCCCTTTTATCTTCGTTTTATCATTTGTTCGTAAGACGGACAACCAAGCTGACCTTGAACACATTTTTCACAGAAGTTACCTCGTACAAAAAAATTGGGAAGGATTCCAAATAAAATATACACCAAGAGAAGACCAATATTTTCGATAGATAAATCAATTATAATTAGGACTACTCCAGCGATTATTGGGAGTAACAATGTTCCAAAACTCAAAATGGCTGTAACTATCACCTTTCTGGGATTACGAAATTCACTTGGGTCTCCTTTCTTGAATAAGATGGCAGCCAATTTTCCCAAGCCAAAATTACAATATTTTCCTAGGTAGTAACAATGTGTGCACCTCAATTTCATACTAACGATAATGGTAGAGACTGCTAATAATAAAAAGAGTATTCCTAAGAAAGGATGAAGAAGATAAAGAACAACAGTACCTAATAAATAACTAAGGATAGTAAGAGTTGCAGAGATACATACAATTTTGATCGGATAATTTTCAAGCTTTTTATCTTTTGAAACTTCTCTTGTCACCATCAATACTGACTTCCATTTTATATGGCTACAAATATTTTGAATGTTATAAGCCCTTCAGTAGGATTTCAAATTGTATTATGCTTATTTCGAATAACCATATTTTTTTTGGCTTTGATTTTATCTAAATGGTTCTGAAATGCTAGGAGATCGAATATGATAACTCTTTCACCCTTATTATTTGAAAAACTCGACTCCCAACGTAATTTCATTATATCTTACTATTATTGAGTTTCAAAGAAAATATTTTTAGCTCTAGTTATAAAATGTTCATCTAATTCTTCCATATCCGAATAAGCTGAAAGAAGTTCATCCAAGCGTTTCTCAATAGTGGATCTGTTTGGTAAAATTGAACGGAATAACACTGGAAAAAAAAACACTATCAATCCATAGTTTTTCGCTTCGCTACGTTGTAATCGAGCATCATTATGGCTTCTTTCTGCCATTCGAAAACCAAAAACTAAACCACGATATTTGTCATAATTCGGAACAGGTAGTTCAAATAATCCTCTTGAGTATTCATGTCCTGCGCCTGTTGCTGTCATATAATGTGTTCCTATTTTTATTAGGAAATTTTCTTTTTCTTGCTGTGAAATTGACTCTTCAAATGGGAGTGGTGATGTTAGAAATGGTTCTGGACCGTATTGACCAAATTTATACACTGAAACTGATAGTTGATCAGGATCAGCTTTTAAACGTCTTGCAAGTACCATTTCTCGTTGAGCACGATGTTCTAACAAAATTTGGGTAATTATTGGTCTGAGAGTATCATTTGTTAGAAAATCATCCTTCGTTAAGTAATCTTGAATCCCAAGCTTCATAGCTTGTACTGCTATCTTTTCAGATCCTAAGCCTGTGATCATAATAATAGGTTTTTCGGGGTTTAAACGTCTTATCTCTCTTATTACTTCAATTCCTGATTTGCCTGGAAGTGAATAATCTACCAATACTATATCGAAAGAAGGATCTGATTTAATTTTTTCCACTCCTAATTCCCCCGTTTCGCAAACTATGACATTTCTTATTCCAATTTTACTCAAACGCTTAATGAAAAGGAATTGATGATCCCGTGAGTCCTCTATTAGTAGTACCTTAGCATCAGCTACTGGATCAGCATCTTTGGAGGACATCATCAAGGACCTTTACTACAATTCTCTACAACTTCTTGATTGAAGAAGTTTCTGTATAACCGTAATCCGAAATCTACTGCAAAATTTTTATCAATCATATCTTTTAACTTATGTCTTATTCCCATGGCCTTAATAGGTTGGGGGAAATAAATCATGTTGAATTAACCACTCGTAAGATTCATCTATTGTGGCTTCCATAGTCTTTTGCGGTTTAAATCCTAATTCTTCCCTGATTTTTTGATCAATGTATCTACGGGATAAAGCAAATTTAGTCACACGATAACGGTTTAAAGTTGTATGCTTTCCTGTTAATTTAGCGTATATTTCTGACAAAACTGCAATAGTATAAACCAAACGATAATTCATATGTTTAGGAGGTTTGGGAGGATTTATCTTTTTGACAATATAATCTAGAAAATCGATTAAAGTACATTCAAATGATTTTAAATTGTACACTTGCCCTCTTGCTCTCTTTCTTTTTTCGTCAATTAGCAACAAAGCAGAGCACAGGTCGTGAGGGTGAATAAAAGATGAATACCCTGAACCTTTGCGTATAATGGGGAACTTCTGTTCATATACTGCTTTAAAAATGGCAAACATCGATTTCATATCTCTAGGTCCAATAACACTTGGAGGACGGACAATACTAAAGTTTTTCCAACTTTCCTCTTCATAAACCTCCCAAATGGCTTTTTCTTGATAATACTTGCTCTTCTGATAGATACTAGTTGGATTAAATTTGTAGTTCTCATCAATTGGAGTGTTAGGTATAAAATGCCCATACACTCCTGTCGAACTTGTATGAACCAAGAACGGATCTGTATTGGTTTTAAGACAAGCCTTCAAAAGGTTTCTCATCCCCTCCACATTCACTTTATATAATTTTTTCCATCCTGCCCAGTCAGATGCTACGGCATCGAGGTTAAAAACTACATCAATATCTTTTAATGCACTTTTTAAACAGATCGGAAGAG
>CAZALJ010000205.1:0-4663 GCA_964485715.1 uncultured archaeon | reverse complement strand
GTCCAGAGAATGTCTTTAAAATCAAATTGGTGAAGTCTGAGAAAAAGATAGAGATTGACATTAACAAATGTATCAATTGTGGTAATTGTATTGATGTTTGCAGACCTAAAGCTATTGTTGATCATTCGAACAATCACATAAATGATTATTTGACTAATAGCTTCAAAATAAATGGTCATACCTCTTTTTTAAAATAAGTGTATATACGTTTAATTTTCTCGTGAATCATAACTTGTATTTCAAGCTTTGATCTTTTTTCTACCAATAATAACTAGACAACTTATTCCTAACAAAGGCCCAAATATAATAAGAGGAGTATTGTTGACACTACGGACTTGCAACCAAATTTCAGCTGCAGACTTATCTCCATCACTGTCGACTACTAAACAGGTGAAATTCCAGGTTCCTGGGGCAGGATTATCAAATTGAAATTGGATTAATTCGTTTGTCCAAGGAGTATTTAGTTTTAAGCTATCATTCTGATGTATTTCAAGATAACTGGGGTTTGAAGAAATTGCACGCCATTCAAGAATAAAAATTTCTTTTTCATTGATTGTTGTTTGTTTCGTCCAAGGGATAATAATTGGAATATTGACCTCAGGAACTTCTGAGGAATTCATTGGCGAGGTTCCAAGATATTTTTCCGCCCAGTCAGAGTATCCATCTTGGTCACTATCTGTATCAATAGGGTTAGTGCCATATTGATATTCCTCAAGGTTGGTTAATCCTTCGTTATCAAGATCCTCGTTAGAGTCATTAATAGTAGGATCAAATTCATAACGATATTCGTAATAGTTTGGTAACCCATCTAATTCAGGATCTTTTAAATCAAACCGATATTTATTTTCATTAATAGTATTGAAATTTATCTCGTCAAAGGGTAAGGAATCTTCATCCCAACCTTGTTGATGAAGAGTAGTTAGATTATCGTAATCCATTATGCTACATTCTTCATCACCATACCAACTTGGATTTACATGACCATCTGGCTGATGTGTTGCTCCAAATATATGACCGACTTCGTGTAACAAAATTAATTGATTAGATGTCCAATCCAAAGGTTGATTATGGGCTATGATCAATGTATTACCTCTAACGCTGTTTGCTTGATTTCTTCCTCCTTGATAATGCTCTTGGTAGATTATTAACCAGTCATAGCCATTTCCTTCGACATTTGGGTCATCATTACCAGTTGCAAATTTCCAGGAGAGTTTTTCTGTCACCTTTTCCATGCTAGTAGTTAGATTGTCATTCTGCCCTGGTGTGAAGGTTTTAATGCTCTTTATGTGAAAATTCAGATTAAACTTTCTTTCAAAGGGCTTTAACCATGTTTCAAAGCATTCTTGTGCAAACATTTCATTACTGAAATATTTATCTCCTCCTAGCAGATTGGAATCTAATGCTACTAATACTGAATTATTTCCATCTGGAACATATCGGTTGTATTCTGTATATATCGGATTATTTGCACCCATACGCTGGACTTGACTCTCAAAAACAATAATGTATGTATTGCATGCCAGGGATGGCAAGGTTGTAGGAATCAGAGAAATAAAAAGGCAAAGCATCCAAATCCTATGTTTAGACATTATATATCATTTGACATACAGTTTCACTTTACCTTATTAAGATTAGGATTGGTGACAAAGTTTTACTCAAAGATAAAACTCATTGAGTTATCATGATTATTCTATGGTTTTCCATTCATCATCCAGTTTTTACTGTGTTTTAAAGAAAAATTAGTAATTTTCAGGATCTTTTTACAAAGGATGGGACTCCACTAGCTAATCTTAATTGATTAAGAAGCTTTCTTAAAGGTTGATGAGAATGGCTCTTCCGATTTCCTATATTAGCCCCAGTAGAGCAAGTGATAAATTAGGTATTTGAATGAGTTCCGTTTTAGCTGTAATTTCAGATATTCATGCAAATTTGGATGCTTTAAGGGCAGTCCTTACGGATATCCACTCTCAAGAAAATTACATTGTAAACAAGATCTTCTGTCTTGGAGATCTCGTGGGATACTACACACAACCCATACCTGTGATTCATCTTACTTTAGCGAAATGTAATGTTGTGATAAAAGGTAACCATGATCATGCGGCAGCCTTAGGAGTGGTTCCAGAATATTATCGACCTGACTCCCTTCAACCCCTGGATTGGACAAATCAGAATTTATCAATTAGAGAACGAAAAATTTTACACTCCCTCCCAATTATGCATACAGAAAGAAAGGCAAATAAAAAGCTGATGTTTATTCACGGAGGCCCAGAATACCCCTTAGATCAGTATATCTACCCAGATAACGAACCTGATCTTGATTCCACCTTTGAATTCATGGAACTTATCGAGGTTGATACCTTGTTCCTCGGACATACGCATGTTCCCTTTAAAGTTGAGAAAAACGGATTATTGATCTGTAATCCTGGTAGTGTGGGTCAACCTCGAGATGGAGACCCTCGAGCATCTTATATACTTTACAACCCGGCTTCCAAAGACATAAAAATCCATCGTGTTGCTTATGATCCAACTGCGGCTATTAAAGGAATTAAAAGACATCGTTTCTCAACTGAATTAGCAGAACGTCTTTTAACAGGAAAGTGAAACTAGTATGGAAGGAAAAAAAGGGAAAGGAATAGGTGTATATTCAGTTAAGATCATCTTAATTGGCGATGGTGGTACCGGTAAAACGTCGTTGGTCAACCAGTTTGTTCACAGGAAGTTCTCGAGTATATACAAGACAACCATTGGAGTGGATATAACCCCATGCCAAACCTTTGTGAAAGAAACTGGTGAAAATGTGCGGTTTGTTTTGTGGGACATGTCAGGTCAAACACATTTTGCAAAATTTCGCACACGCTTCTATACGGGGACTAGTGGAGCCCTGGTGGTTTACGATCTCACAAATGCTACTTCTTATCGAAATGTTCTATCTTGGGTTAAAGAGTGTCATAATTCTTGTAACAAGGCGGTACCAATTACTTTGGTGGGTAATAAGGCTGATCTTGATGAACTTCAAATTTTACATACTCAACCACCTTTACCTGAGTATCCAATGGTAATTACCAGTGCAAAAAATAGTTGGAATGTTGATAAAGCCTTTTTTTCACTATTTGAAACGATTACAGGTAAAAATCTCGTAAAGAAAGAGGAACAATTGGCTGAAACTACTCATGTTCCATTTGAATAAACATTCAATTTTCTAAGAAGGCCGTTAAACCATAGATCAGCTGTGACTTTTTTCCCGAGGAAAATTTTAATGATCATGATTCCCAAATCTAAAGAGAAAGAATTTTTCCCCGATGGCAAAATTGCGTGGGAAATGAAATTCGATAGTACGCCAGAGATTCGAACTAGCATCTATCAATCTGAAAGGTTCTTAGAAGTTCCCCTAATTGAAATTACGAGAATTATTGATCCGATTAAAGAGGGAGAAAATCTGACCATTGATTTAAGCGTTTGAAACACCTACAGAACTCGATACTATTCAGAAACAAAAATCAAAGTTCTTACTAACAACAGTCTTCTCCTTGAGAAATCATTTGAATTCCTTCCCCATTGGCAAGAAACCACACATTCTCTCGAAGTTTCCTCCACAACTTCAAACAAAAGCGATATAAAAATTATTGTGGAGAATAGTGATGGGAGAATAGCAGAAAAGAACTTAACAACGTCAGTAGAAAATACGAAGACGGTTAAAAGTTCTGGATTTATAATCACCTCCCTCGGATCATTTGTAGTTGGAGTGATAGCGCTTTTAAATCGTCAGAAGCGATCACGAAAGTCTAACCAATAACAACTATTCTATTCAATTTAACTGGGATTACTCATATGTCTTTGAGTAGTCACCGTTTTATGGACAATAATTCCCAACTGTTGAGATTCTTAGGATTTTACTCATAGAAAATATTATTTCCTCGCAGATCCACAATTTAGGCAATATAAGTCCTTTGCAGACATTTTTGAGCCACATGTTTCGCAATAATGAGTTTTTCTTGACCGTGTGAAAGTATCAGAGCGAAATTCATCTCTAGGGGCGAATCTTCTTTCCATGCCAATTTCTTGTAGGAATGCCTCACGGTCAGCTCTGGCTTGTCGTGCTGTACGTGGACCCACAATAAAAAATTGTCGAATCATGAAAATACACATCGCTAACGGAATAATAAAGAAAAATGGGAAAACTAATAACATTATTTCTGGCCCAAGACCAGGAAGAGCTGATCCACCATTTCTGTTCCAACTTTCAATGAAGTCAAGTAAATTGCTCAACATGAATATAACAACGCCAATAAATATAATCATGAATGCAATCGGACACAAGAGAAAAAATCGGCCTTTAGTCCCTGCTGTCTCAATCATATCGTAGTAACACAATGGACAGAGGATATGCCGTGTGGTATAACTATCAGAGCTATGGAAATCATCATCAAATGAACTGGAAGAAGTCGTGTGCGTTACTCTGTGAATTTTTTTACACTCTAAACATATTAAGGCTCCACACTGCTCACATTTTTCCATTGCTGTTCTTCTTGGATGATATTTACATGGTAATGAGCTTGTCATATTAATTCACCTACCTCCACCCTCTTTACCTAAAAAGTTTTTCACTTAACAATCAATCACAAATAAGTGCCCTACTTTCTTTAACCTAGTTTTTCGAGTTAAC
>CAZALJ010000204.1:0-4705 GCA_964485715.1 uncultured archaeon | reverse complement strand
GCAGATCGTGTTTTTCTTAAGTTTACAGACTTCCTGTTCAAGATTAGTTATGATTTAAAAGGAACCGATCCTACACCCTACAATGTTGTACTGAAAAAAGCTGGAAAAACTTTACAAATTAAGTCAACAACTGCTCGACAACGTTTTTATGATAAAACACATATTTTCCTAAAAGAAGGTCTCGCAACAGAAGATATCCTGTTCATTACGGTTATTGCTTCCATTCTCGAGGTTCTTGACGTTCAACATTTCGAGGATCTTGTTGAACAACTTTATGATTCTTATGTACAATTATGTATACGAAAAATTCCAAACGGAAACGATAGTAACCTTATAAACCATTTTAATTCTGGGATTAAACGGTTGGGGGAAATCGCAGATGCACACTTTTCTCTATTGCACAATGTTGTGAAGTGCGAGAAATTAGCCCAGCTTTTTGAAATCGAGATCAATTACGATCAGCATCTGGTTCGAGAATATATCCAAATAGTGATTCATAAAATCATATCCGGGGGAATTTAGAACGTTTGGATACAGAAAATCTCAAAATATCTTTTGTTAGGAAAGTTCGTGAAGACCGAGAGGGAGCATTATGTAGTTCTTAATATGTGGATAAAACAATATCTTAATTATTTATGTAGGAGAAAGAAGGACTAGACCTTAATTATTCTAAAGACGTGAAAAAAAATGTTTGAAGATATTGTAGATGCAACATTACCCTTTATTTTAATTATTGCAGGCATTATTGGTCTTGCTTATGGAATTAACAAACTTATGAAGTCGAAGGAAGATGAATCAGCCATCTTGAAGTATTTAGCTTTAGCTACAAGCATTGTAATAGGTGTAGTGAATATCATTGCCATTTACGAGTGGAAAATTGATACTGCTGCTCCTGAAGTTGAGATGGTTCACTGGCTAACTATCTTATTGATCTTTTTAGCTGGGTCTTCTATGCTTGCTGAACCACTTAAAGATACTCCATTAGCCGCTGTTATTGCAGTACTTGCTTTTGGGGCGTTAACTGGACTATTTTTACTACTTGGTGGTGGTGATATGGTAGTAGGAGACGTTGAAGTCCCCCTTTGGCTTGTGATTCTTCTGATTGTGGTTGTCGTTGGGTTAATATTCGTAGTTACCTTATTTACAGAATTTACAGTTGATAGGGTATTACAACTGATCAGTTGGGCTCCAGTTGTTATTATTTTTGCTGGTCTCCTCACTATTCAAGGGTTGCTAATGTTGACGGGAGAAGCTGGTGGGATATGGGCTTTCACTGGATTATAAATCAGCAAAGATTCAGAACTAGGAGAATAAGATTTTACTCTCTCCTAGTACTTAACCATTTTACGTAAGTTCTAATATCAGCTGGATTCAACGTCAGCCTTTGCTATGATCTGACGAGCTAGTTTAGCAAAAGCATCATCAATTTTCTCCCCAGTTTTTGCAGAGGTTTCAATAAACTTAGCATTTAAAGATTTGGCTTTAGTAAACCCATAAATTGTCTTTGTACTATGAGGTACCTCGTTTCTTAAATCAATCTTGTTACCTATTAACACAATAGGTAGTTCTGGAAATGTTTGTGAGTGTAACTGCGCCTCTTGTACCCAGTAATCGATTCCTTCTAAGGTTTTTGGTTGAGTAATATCGTAGACTGCTAAGGCACCCATACTGCCCTTAAAATATGCTTTCATAACATTTCTAAAAGCTGGTTGACCTGCAAGATCCCAAATCTGCCATTCAATTTCATTTTCATCAATTTTAATTTTGAGATACGCAAAATCTGCTCCCATGGTAGCTAAAAAATCAGTTTCAAAGCCTTCACCCATGTATCTACGTCGGATTGATGTCTTCCCGACAGCTCCGTCACCAATTAGTACGATTTTAAACATATATTTGGCCATAAACAACCCAATCGTCTGTAATTCAGTCTTGAACCTCAAAAAGAGTAATATATTTGAATACTATCATTATTTGTATCTTTTTAATTGCTTTTAAGGAGTGAGTTTAATGTATTGATTGAATTTGAGGAAAGCTTGATGGTTTTTAAGAGATACCAAATATGATATGAAATTAAAGAATATATCCTAACAAAGAGTAATTTGGTTTTTACTATTCAAGGACAAGTATTATTAGGATTTTGTACTTGCAAATCTTCCGTAAGCCCAACTATAAGCTACAAACTGATAAACCCCATAAAAACCTGAAATAAATGCCTGAGAAATAGTA
This sequence comes from uncultured archaeon, assembly GCA_964485715.1. Classification (GTDB taxonomy): domain Archaea; phylum Asgardarchaeota; class Heimdallarchaeia; order Hodarchaeales; family Hodarchaeaceae; genus Hodarchaeum. Next base: position 2,479 of record CAZALJ010000204.1, on the reverse strand, counting down.
TTTACTGTATTAAGTGAAAATGTAAGTGATGGGGTTTTGAATAATATAATATCAGTACTGAAACCTATATACATCTCCATTAGAACTGAAATAAAAGAAATAAGGAACAATAAAACCAATGAAATAGCCATCGAGCCAATGAGGACTCCAAATGTAGTTCCCTTATGTTCATTGGTGAAAACAGCAGATTTTTTAATTCCTTCTCGAATTCCAGCACCATCGAAAACTATAACTGCTCCATAATACGATAAGAAGAAGATCACGATAATAACCCCAATTCTTATAGGCAAAGTTGTGAGTTGCCATGGTCCATCATTATTGATGGCGATGGCTTGGTTAAGGGGATTGTATTCAGGGAAAACGATAGAATAACCAAGACTATATTGGTAAATAGATCCCAGTGAGATTGATACTAACGCAATTAAGAGGAAAACTACAAGAAGTTGTGGGAGAAAGTGAAAACCTTTTTTGAGGGATTTTAGTATCTCTATTGAATAGTCAGGATTGTCTTCTCGTTCTTTTAAATAAACTAATACCCATACGAGGATAAATAGAGTAAATAACCATCTAGATAAATCCACTAGGAGAAGGAATGGATTAAAAGCATATAGGATATCTGCTTTAGGATTGATAAAAAAACTCTCTCCAGTATTTATTGCTGCTAAGTAATACAATCTAAGTGTATTGTAGTAGCATACTCTGGTAAATATTTCAAGTATAAAAACTGAAAATATTAGAACAATTAGCTTTGGATTTAGGTAAATAAGTTGAAGGGCTTTCTTTAGAAGAGTGGATGCATTCATCTCATAAACTTCTGGTAAGACTAGCATTTTTTCTTCATCATACGTCTGTATTGCGAAAGACTCACTATTACAAACTGGACATCTTATTTGGGCCAAGACTACATTCTTCGCTGAAGGTGTTTTCTTAAAAAAAGTTGTTGCTATTTCCTCGGCTTTTTCTCGTATAAACGGTTCGAGCCTGTTATTTTCAACAAGTTGTGATAAGAATTCAACAACATTGTCTCGATAAAGTATTATAGTAGTTTTTGAATTATTTTTTTGTTTGGATGATGATTTCAGATTATTTTGACACCACTCAGTATCTCGAACGGCTTTAAGAAGGTTTCTCCCAAATGGGGTCAAATTCTTTATACGAATCGATGGTGGGATGGCTAAAACTCGTTCTACCTTAATAAGTGCTTTTTTTCCTCTTCCCTTTCCCCGTAATTCTTTTACTGTTTCTCGAATCCGTCGGTCTATTGTTTCTTCTGCAATGACTTCCCCAGGTTCTCTCATTATTCTCCTGATTACAGACATCTGTATTAAATCTCCCAGAGAAATCGGGAGTTCTAGGAGAAGATTCTCTATTTCTTGAAGTAATAACATCGCTCTTTCAGAGTACCAATTCTTTTTCATTATCATGGGCACTTAAAAAACAATCCTTAATAAATATTTCCAATACAGAAGCCCATCAAGGGAGTTTGAAAGAAAAATATTCTGAATTAATAGAGTTTGAAGAGATTGCAACTTATTGGTGATTCTCTCTTTGGAAATCGTTCATTTAACCATTTGATAATCTTGGGAGAATCAATATGTCTCATGTCTTTGTGTGTTATCATCCATTTTCCTCAATTGGATAAGAAAATTACAGCTTCTTCTTCTTTAAGATTTACTATTTTGAGATGATTCTCAATTGTTTTCCCAAATATTTTTCAAAGATTGCTATTAATTTATATTAAGACCGTTATTTCCAACTATTGTGATCAAGGTGAATATTGGTATTCCTTAGAAAATGAGTCACTTAAAGGTATTTTCATCTTTATTCGGATTAATTGTAAATTCATGTTTGTTTACTTTTAAGAGATACCAAATTTGATATGAGAAGAAAGATTATGTTTTAATAGTCTTAAATCTTGTTTCGTGGTTTGCTAAAGTGGAATCAAACATTACAAAATCTAAAATAGCTAGTGATTTGCTGGTTTTTGTTGTAGGCATATCGGGTAGTGGAAAAGATACAATTATGCGTAACGTTGCTGATACTCTCTTATTAGAAGATATTCCTGTAAATATTCTCCAAAGAAATGTGACAAGACTCCCTGATAAAACAGAGGAATCTCTCTATATATCAGAGGAGGAATTTTTACAAAGGAAATCAGAAAAAGAATTTACTTTATCCTGGTTTGTATATAACAATTGGTATGGATGTCCATGTGCACTTCTAGAAGAACCACTTCAACGAGGAGAAATTGTACTAGTAAATGTATCCCGTAATATTCTCCATGAGGCCCGTGAAAAGTATCCACAGTCGAAAATAGTTTTAATTGAAGTTCCAATCAAGATTGCGGAAAAACGTGTAAAAACTAGAGGGAGAGAGACATACAATCATCTAGTTGAAAGATTTACTCGGATGCAAGAAGAATTTGACATGCCTACTCCAGATAAAATAATTCTGAATGACGGTGACCTGGAAAACGCAA
>CAZALJ010000203.1:0-4715 GCA_964485715.1 uncultured archaeon | reverse complement strand
ACAAGGGAAAACCAAAGTTTGAGCCTATTGATCAAGCAATTGAAAATGCAGACCTCGTAATCAAAGGTGGCAATACTCTTGGCCCCGATTGGATTGCTGGGGTGCTATGTGCACATCCTACAGGGGGTACAATCGGTTCTGTTTATGCTATAGCGGTTTCAAGAGGGATTAAAATCATCGTACCAATATCAATTGGAAAGATGATTCCTTACTCTATTACAGACATTGTCCCAGACCTCGGAGGACAACAATCCATTGATTATGTGCGGGGAATGCCCGTAGGTCTTTTTCCTATTGTTGGTGGTGAAATTTTCTCTGAGATTGAAGCAATAGAAACAATAGCAAATGTCGAAGCTTATCCAATAGGGGCTGGTGGAGTTTATGATGGTGCTGGGGCGACGATCTTTGAAATCTCTGGCACTAAAGAGGAAGTAGAAAAAGTAATCGACCTTTATGAAAGAATCAAGAACACGAAACCCCTAGATATTAACTTGAAACCTCATTAGATATTGATATTATAAAATTGAAATATATAGATACACTCTAACAAGAAGAAAGAAATTTTTGTCAGAATCTATCTTCTCATCTGCTTCTTCTTAGAAATATTTGGATTATATATTCAGATATTTTGAATGTGTCACTTTATCTCAAATTCTGTCATTTTCGAAGAACTTCTTGACTTATCAGGTTGTCCTGTCATGTAGATATCGAGCATAATATACCACTTTATCCAATGAGAACACTCAACTTTTTGGCTGATGGTGTAAAATGAGTTATTATAGTATTTTTTCTCCAGAAATGGAAAGATCTCGCGAACAAAAAGAACTCAAAGAGCTGCGAAGACTGTTAAGCTTAAAAGGTATTATTTCAGAATATGCAATACAAAAAACATGGTATTTCCTCAAAAAAATGCAAGATGAATTAGAACTGCCATCATTAGACCCAATCAAGCAACATTACTACTTCTATCAAAAATTAGAGGAGATTCGAAACGCATTACACCTCCCATACCTAGATTTTACCCAATTAAACCAACTCTATAATGAAATTACTGCTCTCCGGGAACTTCTTGGATTATCTGAAACTACACCAGTATCTAAAATCATTACCATGATTCAAAAAGAATCTCCAGAAAAACTCGTCTCTTCAGAGGTTAGATATGACTCTCTTCTTCTCAGAATTTTATTTTTTCATTTAACGTCGAATACACAACTTTCACCGAGCACTACAGACCACCCAACATTAAAACATAATATAGATCATGTTCTATTCGAGATTTTGAAAGCTTATGGCCCCCTTTCACGCCCTGAATTAGTTCAATTAACGGGTGTTGCACGTAGCACAATTTATGATAGCTTGCAACGATTAATTACGAAGGGGTTTGCAGTTCAATATTCAGAAAAGAGAAGTCAAGCAGGACGTCCTATGACTTTGTTCGATGCATTATTATAAAATGCTTAACCAAGTTCTTTTATGCTGGTAGTTATCCTCCTAAGAATTTCATTAATGTCCTCAGATTCAAGCAATAAAAAAAAGAGGGAATGGAGGGGTGCTATTCTCGCCATAATAAAAACATAAAGAGAGCAGATAACGTACCACCAATTGTACCTCCCCAGAATGCGCCTCCATACCAGAACTCTAGGTCTTCAATAATCATTTCTATAGCAACGATTAATCCACCTATTAAACAGATCACAAGGGTGGCTAAAGATAAAATAATTCCGATTAGGAATAATTGCCTTGCAGGAGGATTTTCTTGATTAAGCAATCCGAGTAATGAAATAATGGAACAATAGAATAAGCCACCTGCAGCACCAAGAAAGAGTGGCATGATTAAAAGGGAATCGGGGAAGTTCTCCAACACTGATGGAAATCCAATCCAGCCCCAACCATAACCAGATCCCCAAACATACCAGTACCATCCTGCAAAATCATCTATGAGTAAAAAAATTCCACCTATTAGACTACAGATCAATCCCCCGACATATAAACTTGTTCTACTTTCTAAAATTTTATCAAGGCTCATACAATTCACACCGTACAAAATTTAGTAAGTAATTTCGATTTTCTTGTTATCAAAGATTGTATCATGATTTGCTTTCATTATCTTGAATAAAGAGAAATTATATTGATCAACTACAGTTAATTAAAATTTGTTTTCCAGTAAAAACCGTAAATACTATTATTTATTTTCACATAGTAGAAAACCTTTTTTACATCTCCAAAGAAGGTCAGCTTATGCCACTCTACATATTAGCTACACGAATCGATTTCGATCAAGATGATCTAGCAAAACGGAAGGAACAGGGTAAAAAATGGCTGGAATTGGTTAAAGAAAAAGTTCCCGACATAAAATGGATTGCGCATTATGCCATTCTAGGTCCTTATGATTTCCTGGACATCTTTGAAGCAAAAGATGAAACAGAAGCTGCAAAGGTGTCCTTACTTTCACGAGCTGCTGGCGCAACTTTTGCGGAAAGCTGGACTGCTATTCCCTATGCTGAATTCCTTAATTTACTTGAAGATTTAAAATAAGTCAGCTATCGAACTTCTCTGACTTTAACAATTAGTTAACCAAAGATCATCTATTTAGGAGTGTAGAGAAGTCCGAAAAGTATTCCTCCAACTATGCTGGTTACAATAACTACTCTCCATAAAAGAAGAGCTGCTTCACGGTTCTTTCGCCATGCTAGATTGCAGGCTAATACTATTTCTACCACTCCTAACACGAACGGAAGAACATTTGGATCAAGAATACCATCGTTCATAAGGACAAGATTGATCATAGCAAAACCAGCGACTCTAGCGAATATTATTGCAGAAGTTAGATAAGAAGCTTTCTTCTCTCCTAAATAGACAGCTGTAGTTATTTCACTATTTTTGATATCTGTTTCCAGATCTGTCAAAATTGTAGGTAAATGTATACCTGCAACAAGTAGTATGCTTAGAATTATCCCGTAAACCAATAATTTTGTGTCGATTAAGGTTTCAGATCCTAGTAATCCGATGTAAAAAGGAATGAAAACACCAATTATTAGGACAGTGATAATTAAATCAATAAAGGGTCTAGCTTTGAGTCTTAGGGGAGGTACGGAATAAGCTATAGATCCTCCTACCGCCAAAAAATAAGCAAAAAAAGCAAGTGGAAGTTTGGGAAAAGTAAGAGCATTAGGAATGACTATAATATTGAGCGGAATCAGTAAAAACCATAGTAATCCTACCCATAGATAAATAGCTCGCGGGGTTAAAAGATCTGAAGTAACAAGAGGATTTCTAAGAGAGAAACTACGGGGATTTAATGAATCCGAGTCTTTGTCGAAGAAAGCATTTAAGCTGAAATGACCACCAGCAAACACATACATAGATAACCAGGCAACAGATAACGATGGAAAGGGTAGTAAGTAGAAAAGACTCAACATATAAGCCACTCCAGCGAAAATAAAACCCCATTCGGGCCGAGAAAGTATGAAAAGCTCACGAATGATTCGTAAATCTTTTCTCACTGATTACTACACCACGAAGCGGCATTATAGCTGTTTCATCATTAGAAAACCAGTATCATTGGTCTGAAAGACATCATAACCAACTGTTTCATAAAGGTATTTTGCAATTTTATTGCGTTTGAAAACATGGAGAACTATTTTGTTCAAACCAGCTGCTTTTACTTCTCTTTCTAATAGTAATAACGCCTGTTTTGCAAATCCTTTTCTCCTAAATTCTTTAAATATAAAAATATCACCAATGAGAAAAGCCTCTTTCATGATTGATTCTGGAGAAGGCCAAAACCAGATATAACCCACTCTCTCTTTGTTTTTCTCCTTCTTAATAAAATAAAAATATCGATTGGGAGTTTTGAATCCTTTGGGAAGAGATCTGGCATAAGCTGCTTTAGTTCTTTTCACCGCATCTTCGAATTCAAGGTCAAAAAAGTCAGAAAGCTCCTTAGCAATATCTACCAACCTCTGAGAATAGATTTTCTGGAAATCTGTCTCAATCATTTGTTCAAATAGGATCATAGCAACCATCCCCATCAGTTTCTCTAGATCATGAGCAATTTACACAGCGTGCGACTACTTCTTCGTTTTTGATCTTGACTTTGACTCTACCACATTCGTTACAGACAAGCGCTTGACATTTTTTGCAATTAGACATATCACCAACCATATTTATTTATCTTATTAAATTTATATATTTTTTTGTATTTTAAAGAAACCAGGTTTAGAATTAGTCTTGGCTTTGTTTTCGTATTAAAAAGTATATTATAATTATACCTAAGACAACGTTAATAATTAAAAAAGGTTCAATATTCGGGGAGTTGATTGAGGAGTGAGTGGATGAGGTATTATGATAACTGATATTTAAGGTTCCTGGCTCTTTACCAGTCGCTATTGAATATGGCCAGTACCGGAAATCATTGTGCATATAAAAAGCGTCTTGGAGATTATAGTCTAAGACTGAGTCAATAAATAATTTTGCGGACTCACCGTTTTCACAACTGCAGTAAGCAATGACTTCTGACCAGTTATAATTATTAATAACATTAATTGTGGATTGGTTAACAGACCCTGAGGAAGGAATGTTAATGGCTGTAGGGATATGACCCTCAACATACTGTTCGTTCTCTCGAGTGTCAATCAAGAGGATTGAATCACCAGAATTTAATTTCGTCCAGACCTCTTCGGCACTGTAAGAAGGGGTACCATGAACTGGTGATA
>CAZALJ010000202.1:0-4719 GCA_964485715.1 uncultured archaeon | reverse complement strand
TGTTCAAATAATTTTTCACCTAAAATTTATACTTTATTTTCCTAATATTAGGGAATGTATCTTTTTAACGTTAATCACAAATGTTTTGGAATTGTAAATGTCCATTTGGTATTTCTCACTTCTTTGTTTTCTTTTCTAATCTCGGATTTTTAAACAGAATTAAAGCGGAACATATGAATGATGGGGAAAAAAAGAGAATCAATCGGTAAGAATCCTCTTAATTTCCCTTAATTCAGTTAACATTTCCCTGTGGAATCCTAGTTCCGAAGTCGGAAGGGAAGAAGGGAGTTCAAGCTCAGTGGTAGTCGCATATTGACCACGGAACTGTCGCAGCATTTCTAAGATGAGATCTCTGACTTGGATGAAGTTTCTGATTCCTTCAATCTTGGCTTCAGGTCCCGTTTGTTGTCCTGATTTTCCTGCAGTTTCTATTTCGCACGTACCAATACCAAATAATCTATCATAAGGGCCATATCGAGAGCTGACATTAGTAATAGTACGGAATGGAATGTGTTTCACCTCTTTATTAATTACGCCCTTTTTAACAATAACCTCATTATCTAGAATAACAAATTCCATCGTCCGTACGTAATAATCAATCAAGAGAATAAGAATTGGTATAATGATCAACCAAACTACAAAATACACAAGAACAAGACCAAACCATGAAGCTGAAATCCAGCGCCCAAAATCATCCCCAGAGGGATCACTGTCAAATCCACCAACAAATACTATGAATGAACCAAGACCAACAATACCTAATGTAATTACTACAAAAGCGGTTAATATATACAGAAAAAATTTATTACGGAGAGCGGTAAGTGGATAAAATGACTTTTCTTTCACAATGTTTTCCAAATACATCTTTTCGTTCACCTATTCATTTAATGATTTTTTAGAGAGAATCTCTTTAATCTCCCGCAATTCGTCAAGTAATTCCTTCTGAATGACCAAATCTCCTATTGATTCCTCATAATGAGGTGGCTGTTCAAGTTCAGTCGTTGTTGCGTATTGCCCTCGAAACCTACGGAGTTCCCTTAAGACAACATCTCTCACATCCCTGAAATTTGTAATCCCTTCAATTTTTTCTTCAGGTCCAGTTTGTTGTCCTGATTTTCCTGCTGTCTCTATTTCGCATGTACCTAAACCAAATAACCTGTCATAAATGCCATATCGTGACGATACGTTGGTAATAGTTCTGAAAGGGACATGTTTGACAGTCCGATTAATAATGCCTTTCTTAACGATAACTTCGGTATCTTCGATAATAAATTCGATATTTCGCACATAAAAAACAACTAAGATAGCTGCAAGAAGCATCAAGATAACACTGATGATTAAATACAAGAATATGAGATCTTGACTAGAAGCTTCTAACCATCTCCCAAAGCCATCATCAGAGGGTTCATCATCTAAACTTACAAAGAAGACAATTATTCCTCCAAGAGTTAAAATTGCTCCTGTTATGACTGTAAAGGTTGTTATAATATACAGGAATAGCTTATTCCTGAACGCTGAAACCGGATAGAATGGTTTTCCCTTTTGAATTGTCTCTATTTTCATTTTCTTTCTCACCTATACTTTTTTCTGTTTTAATAATTGTTTAATTTCTCTCAATTCATTAATCATCTCCCTCTGCACGGTTAATAGATTTGCTTCCTTATGAATAGGAATTTTAACGCCTGAAACAGCCGCATAATAGACCCGAAGTTGCCTCAGGATATAATCACGGATCTCATGATATAATGGTAAGCCCTCTAACTTTTCCTCTGGGCCAGTGGTTCCACCTTTACCAGCTGTTTGAACATTTACACACCCTATACCAAAAAGACGATCCAATATCCCTGCTCTAGTTGAAATGTTAGTAACAGTGCGATAAGGGCAATACTTGACAGTTTTGTTGAACAACCCTTTCTTAACAATCACCTCGTCACCATGGACAATAAATTCCATAGCACTCACGTAAAATGGTAACAGAAGTATTGCAGGAATCAAAATTATAATGCTTGCCCCCCAAAAAACTACTGCCACGAAATTTGCTGGAGGGGGGTCGTCCGCGACAGATAATAAAAACCAGCCCAGTAATATTATTCCTGTACCCACAGCAACCCAAATGAGAAACACAGTGAGATAATATTTCCATAAAAGAGCTCTCGTTGGATAGATTTTTCGAACTTCAGGTGTGGGGAATGTTCCTTCTCCTTTGATGATCTTAACTTTTGCTGTTTCATTCATAATATTAGCTACCTTCACCTATAATCCAGGAAATTATCAGACGAAATTGTTCTAGGAGGGATTCTTTTTCCTGTTCAGGAGCTAAGTCGATCTTTCGTTCTTGTCGAATTAAGTCGAGGGTCGCTTGGCATTCTGTTCGGCATTTATCAGAACATTCATGCTCATACCAAGCCAAAATCCCTTTCTCACCAGTTAATATGAGGTATACATACGTATCGTGAACCCAGTCATACCCAATGAGAAGACCTGTTCCTCTGGGAATATTTCTAAGATTCGTATCTAATCGCAATGTATTAGCAATCTTCCGTAATTCTCGTTCAATTTTCTTACGCACAACGACTCTGGTTTTACGAACACTTTCAGGAGTCTTCTGTTTCTTCTGATTCATGTATTTCCGATCGGAATTAAGTTGATTTGCAATCTCTTGAGGAGACATTCCTTCATTGGTGAGTCGAAGGACATCGAACTCGTAGTCTGTCAGGAAGTCAGGTTTCTGGTGCAATTGAATCAACTCAATTGAGGCGCTACCATGTAAAGGTAACAATTACCATATTTATAAACCCTTGTTTTGAGGAAGTTGATGATTAGTTCTACTTTGTAAGAAGAGAAAAAGACTATTAAACATGAATCTTAACATATTGGATGTAAAATATTCTTCTATGTCTTTTAATTTAACATAGATTACATAATCATTATGTATTAGTTATTGGGGTTAGTCGCCAACTCAGAGATCATCTATTGAGACGATTAATATGGGGAAAAAGAAGTCTGGTCTCTAGTTTCTGCTAAAAAAAATGAGATAATAACATTTAAGAAGAAGAAATTGCTAAATAGGTGATCATAAATCATAACTTACTACTAATGTACGAGACTACGAAAAATGTTGCGAAAACGTTTACGTGAGAATGATGCTGTTTATTATGATTTATTGAGTCTAAAAAAAACTGGTGCTTCTTCTATAAAGGTTGCAGCATCCATGACAACCGCCATTATACGAAATTTAATCCGTCAATTAAAAGAAGAATATCCTGATGCTTCAAAAGAAGAAATCTTACAGAAAGTGCGAAAATTAATGGTTTTATAACAAGAAACACTTAATTAATAAACTAAGGACTGAAATATGTGAGCATCGACGAACTGAAAGTTGATCTCGAAGAATTTATTGAACTTGTCATTCGATGCTTAAAAGAATCCCAGATTCAATACGTGATTGTGGGAGGGATAGCTTCGATTATATGGGGGAGACGAAGATCCACGACCAATGAAATTTACCAATAAACCTATCATTCCTAAAGCAGCGAGGTAAAAATTACTATCACGTTCTAAGTAATTTCTTATGAATTCTGACAGTTTCACTGAAAAAATGTCATTTTCGAACATCTTCTTATTATTTGTACTCTTTTCTTCTTCTTTTTGATCAAGAGGAATTGTGGGTAGATTCCATGTCCAACAAACAAATGATGAAAATCGTTGAAAAAAAAAGCCATTCTTCTACAAAATTGACAGAAACAAAAGGAAAAGTACGACCAGCCATTGTCCATGAACTAGATCACACAATCTTAAGAATTGTACAAGCTGAAGGTCCATTAACTCGAAGTAGATTGATGGCACTAACAGGAATCGCACGGTCAACCTTGTATGATAGTTTAATGCGATTAAGTGTGAAAGGCTATGTAGTGAGTTTTTCTGAAGAACGCAAGCACAAAGGCCGCCCTAAGACGTATTTCAGCGCTGTTTAATAAGAGAATTCCTGACCAGGAGCCTATTCTGAAATCAGTCAAGAGAAAACTTCAAGACTTTATCTTCGCGATTTCTTTCTGAATCTCTTGGATTAATTGATCATACGGGCACAGAAGGCACAAATCAATATTTTCAATCACCTGAAGATCATCGATATTGAACCGTGACCCCTGATCGATTAATTGGGGTAATCCTTTGGGAACATACAAGAAACCTTTACGGACGAGCCGAAATATTTCCTTTAGAATGTTCTGTTTCTCCTTATGGGTTCGAATTCCGAGGAGGTTTAATATAAACCTGAGGTTTTGAGTATGAGTATCTTTAAAGGACAATAATATAAGAGCACGATCTGCTAGCTGATCTATCTCTGTTTTTGTAAGGATTAGTTCGCTCAGTGCGTTACCCTCTGGACTCATTAGAATTTCACAGATTCTTCGATGTGCTTTGTTTTTATTTGTCGTAAAATTATGTAAATTGGTTCTTTCTTCAAGACAAATTAACTTTTTTGGACAGATATTATAAACACTCTGATAAGGGCTTTATATGCGCGTTCTGATTTAAAAGTAAACAATGAATTAGTAATTAAAAATATGTAATCAAAAAAAAGTTTCTTCTTAAATCGGAAAAGGATCATTCAGGGCTTCTTTTTGGGAGTGACTAATTATTTTTCTTTTATCATCTATAATATTAGTCTTTTTGTACTTGTATTCATAAGGTGGATTGTCAGGATAATAGGTGAATTCA